>CAMCQT010000008.1 GCA_945877125.1 Candidatus Brevifilum fermentans
ATCGTGGTGGGGGAGGTGCGAGGCGGCGAGGCGTTGGATATGCTTCAAGCCATGAATACAGGACACGACGGCTCTTTGACCACTGTCCATTCCAATACGCCGCGTGATGCCATCTCTCGTCTTGAAACTCTTGTACTTATGGCGGGCATGGATTTACCCCTCAAAGTAGTGCGTCAACAACTTTCTTCGGCGGTGGACCTAATCATACAGCAATCGCGTTTGAGAGATGGACAACGTAAAGTAACTTACGTGACCGAAGTGGCGGGCATGGAAGGTGAAGTCATTGTGTTGAGCGATATTTTCAAATTCAATCAGGAAAGTGTTACCACCGACGGAAAAGTTATCGGCGAGGTGAACGCTACGGGGATCAGACCCAACTTTACGCCGCGGCTTGTGGCGGCTGGATTCAAACTTAGCGGGGATATATTTGCTCCGAAGCTTTCTCCCAAAGATCACTCACGGCGTTAAACACTCTGCTATAATCCAGATATTCATTCACTTAGAGGAAACATGACCAACGCCCAGATCACCATACGTGAAAAGAAACTAGGTTTGCTTATTCGAGATGCGCGCATGGCAGAACGCCGCAGCATTAAAGAATGTGCTGATGCAATCGGCGTGAAGCCGGGGCTATTCCGCGCTTACGAGGAGGGACGCCGCGCTCCTTCCCTGCCTGAACTCGAAACACTTGTGTTCTATCTCAAACTTCCCATCACTCAATTTTGGGGAAGGGAGACCCGGTCTGATTCGTTATTAATCGAATCGCTGGATACTGCGCGCTTGATCGCTTTGCGCCAACGAATGATCGGCGCGCTTTTGCGGCAGGAACGCAACAATGTGAATATGTCCATTCGGCATTTATCAACAGAGACAGGAATTTCACAAGCGGCGCTCAAGGCTTTTGAGTTGGGCGAACGCGCCATCCCTGTGCCGGAATTGGAAAGCATTCTCGCCGTAATGGGTAGCCGCATCGAAACATTCTTTGACCAAAACGGCCCTGTTGGACAGTGGATGATCAGTCAGCGGGCTGTGCAGAAATTTGTTGAGTTGCCCGAAGAAATGCAAACTTTTGTTTGCCAGCCGGTTAACCGCCCCTACCTTGAATTGGCAATGAAACTCAGCGACCTCTCCCGCGAGAAATTACGCGCCGTAGCTGAAGGTTTGCTGGATATTACCCTCTAATTTTTTATAAAAATATTTCACAGGTTGTAACTGACCCTAAAGGTTTCCTTTGCAAAGCAGCATATTTTGGTTTGCAGGAAAAATCTTTAGGGTCGGTTCTTAAAAAGGAAAAAGATCATGATACTTGACCCTGCTCAACTTGCCGAACAAGGCAAACAGGCTTTTATGAATAAGAATTTTGATGAAGCCGCTGAACTATTCCGCCAGGCGGCTGAAGGTTACACGGTAGGAAACGCAGACTTGCTGTCTGCTGCTGAGATGCGGAATAATATGAGCGTGGCTTTATTACAGGCGGGCAAGGCGCAAGAGTCGCTTGCTGCCGCGCTGGATACAGACCAAGTCTTCGCTGGCGAAAATGATATTAAACGTCAGGGAATGGCGTTGGGGAATCAAGCCGCCGCGCTCGAAGCCCTCAACCGTTATGATGAAGCCACTGAAAAATACGACCTTGCCGCCCAGTTATTTTCCCAGGTAGGCGAAGGCGATTTGCGCGCACTGGTCATGAAATCTTCTGCTGCCATAAAACTAAAAACAGGTAAAGTGACTGCCTCAGCTTTCAAGATGATGGGCTCACTTGAAGCAAAAGACAACCCCAGTTTCTTTGAGCGCATTCTCAGATTCTTTCTTCGTTTTATCAAATGATCAATGCCAGTGTGCAGATCCGTCATGCGGTTAAGCAAGATCACGACCAGATCGCAAATCTTAGCTTTTTTGAATCCAACACCCATCGTCATTTGGATTGGCATTCCCCGCTGGAGTGGGTAGGTTCTCCAAATTACTGGGTGCGGGAAGAGAATGGACGTATTACCGCTGCATTAGCCTGTCCTGAAGATCCGCCGCATGTGGCATGGATTCGTTTCTTTGGACATTATCAATACCTCTCTTCTGTTCAAGCCTGGTCTTCACTTTGGGAAATGGCGCGCAACGAGATCGCGTACTCAAATCCGCAACCTTATATTGCCGCAATCGTTGTTAAACAGTGGTTTCAGTCTCTCCTGCTTGCCAGCCATTTTGAAGTAAAACAAAATATTGTTTTACTCGAACTGAACAACGCAACCTTCAGACCTTTCTCTGTGCCTCACGGAATCCGAATTCGCCCCATACAGGATGCAGACATGCCCACGATAGCCAAAGTGGATTTATCTGCATTTGGGCAGTTTTGGCACAACACACAAAATACGCTTGAAAAAGCGCGTTTGCAATGTGCGAGCGCTACAATCGCTGAAGATGAATCGGGGGCGATCATCGGGTATCAACTCAGCACGAAGAATCCGCTCGGAGCACACCTCGCCAGGCTTGGGGTTCTGCCTGTAGCGCAGGGCAGGGGCATCGGCTCTGCCTTGGTGAGTCATTTAATCCAGAGCTTTGGCCATCAAAATCAATTAAGCAGACTTTCTGTCAACACGCAGGCGGACAATATTGCGTCTTTATCACTTTATAAAAAATTAGGATTTTTTCGCACGGGCGAATCCTTTCCCGTATTTGTTTACCCCATAGGTGCTTAATATAATGGATGAGATCACCTTCCCCGCGCGCATCATGCGCCGATTTATAGAAACCCTTTCTGCAGAGATAGGGCAGGAAACATTTTCTGCTGTACTGTCAAATGCAGGCTTACCCGAAGAATGGGCATTTCCCGCGCACTTTGTCGCATTGGATGACGTGTGTACCGCACAGGCTTATTCACGTTTGCAGTTTGCATTACGCACATATTATGGACGCGGCGCACGCGGCATTCTGCTCCGTGTGGGTTCCAAATTGTGGCATCATTTATTGGATGACTCAGCATTTGGGATTAAGACCCAGGCTACCTTCATTCGTGGACTTCCCAAATCCATGCGGCGCAAACCCACCCTCGAGCTGATGGCGCGAATCTTGAGCGCCGCACCTGGAAATATGACCGTTCACACCCTCGACCTTGACCTGCTCGTGGTTGACCAGGCATCGCCTACAACCATAGATCAATCTGATGAATCGCCGATCTGCTTTGTAACCCTGGGTTTAATCCGTGAATGTCTGTTCTGGGCAGATGGACAGCAACACGATATTGAAGAACGCGCCTGTCGTGCTTTGGGTGCACGGCACTGTGAATTCAAGATCATTATTGGAGGCTGAAATGAAACATTTTGAAATGAATTGGAAAGCGCACGACAACCTTGAGATTTTCGCACAGGCGTGGGAGCCGACCATGCCCCAACCCAAAGCGGTCGTATGCCTAGTGCATGGACTTGGCGAACATACTTCACGCTACGCGCACGTTGCTGAAGCGTTGGGCAAACAAGGTTTTGCGCTGTTTGGCGCAGACTTGCGTGGTCACGGTCGTTCAGGTGGCCCGCGCGGACATATATCCTCCATTGAAGATTTCATGCAGGATATAGATTTATCCCTGGCGCAGGCTCGCATACGTTACCCTGGCTTGCCGATCATTTTATATGGTCACAGCCTGGGCGGCATTCAGGTACTTCATTACGGTTTGACGCGTAAACCAGATGTCAAGGGAGTGATCGCCACCAGCTCAGGCTTGCACACTGCCTTGGAAAAACAATATCTCAAAGTGTTGATGGCAAAAATTCTCGGCGCGTTGATCCCGAATACTTCCATCGCCAGCGGATTGGACCCGAAAAGCATCTCCCGTGATGAAAAAGTGGTGCAGGCTTACATCAATGATCCGCTTGTGCATGACAAGATTTCACTTGGATTTGGAAAGATAATGGTCGGCGTTACAAGTTGGACACTGGCTCATGCGGATGAATTCACGCTTCCCTTGTTGCTTTTGCATGGCAAGGCAGATTTACTCGCCTTCCCTTCCAGCAGTACTGAATTCGCCGCCTCTTTGAAGGAAAAATGTACGCTGGTTTTATGGGATGACGCGTATCACGAACTCCATAACGAGTTTGAGAAGGAAGAAGTTTTCAAGACGATGACGCTCTGGATGGACGCACGCCTGCGTGAGTGAAAAATAAGAGCTTATTAACGCTTTACTGGACAAATCCATTTGAGCATGGCAAAATTTACTGTCATAATATTTGAATTAGAGGAGAGAGTATGAATAACCCGAAAGAAGCAAGCAAGCGGCAGGCGCGCCGTGAACAAATACGCCGCAAAGAACAACGCGGGCGACTGATAGTAATTGCACTTATTAGTATTGGCGCGATCTTTGTTGCTTTTCTGATCATTTACCCGAACTTTAAGCCAGCCGCCGCACTTACCCTGCCAGATGCGACCGTCCGCCCAAATGTGGACTTTAATGCAGCGGGGAATCCGGACGCCCCAATCAGAATTGATGAGTATTCTGACTTCCAATGTTCGCATTGTGCCAGCTTTTACCATACCACTGAAAAGGAATTAATGAATACCTATGTGGCGGATGGTACTGTCTATTTTGTTTACAATACCTTTGGTGATTTCATGGGACCCGATTCCGCTGATATGGGTGGGGCGGCATATTGCGCGGGCGACCAGGGCAAATTTTGGGAAATGCACGACGTTATTCTCTCCAACCAGGGCAACGCACAGGGCGCCCGTCGTTTGGCAGAGTTTGCCGAATACCTGAAACTCGACATGGACAAGTTTGAATCCTGTTTCAATGGGAATACCTATAAAGATACCATTGCTCAGGACGCAAAAGACGGACTTGCCGCCGGCGTTAAAGCTACCCCTTCGTTTGTAATGACCTATACCGTAAATGGAGAGGTAAAGACGAAGCTGATTGAAGGGGCGCAGACAATTGATGCTTTCCAACAGGAAATTGATGCGGCTCTGGCTGAGATGGGGCAGTAGAAAGTTTTCGAAAACAAAAAAGGACACGGCGATAAAAGCCGTGTCCTTTTTGATTCCTGATATTACAAATCTGGGGAAATTTCTACTGCTTTGAGTTATTGTGGATAACGTCCAAGGCTCTGAACCGATGAATAAAGTAAATTGCCAGCGCGAACAATAACAGCGCATTGGCTTGGTGGGTGAGTGCGATGGCAATGTTGACGTAGGAAAGAATGGTCAACACGCCCAGTGTGATTTGTAATGCGACAATGCCGATCAGCCACATCAGCCCTTTTTGTATATCCTGTGGGTAGTTTTGTTTTTTGACGAAATAATAGACAACAGGTACAGCGAACGGCCCAAGCCATGCCAGCCAGCGATGAATAAAAACAATGGTTTGCGGCATTTCAAAAAGATTGATCCAGGAGTTGAACAGGTTGGGTGGAATCCACTTGCCGAACATGAGCGGCCAGGTATCTGAAACGTGACCGGCTTTGAGTCCGGCCGTCATGCCGCCGTAGGTGATTTGCAGGACGAGCAATGCCATTGACCATGCCGTTAATTTTGAGGGCAGTGACCATTTCACTTTGACGCCTGTTTGGGGAAAGCCAAATTTATGCCCAAGCGCGGTCCACAGGGCGAGGGCCAGCAGGGTTAGCGCAAAGAGCAGGTGAATGGTGAGGCGGAAGTGACTGACGGCGGGGCGGTCAACCAGTCCGCTGGCGACCATGTACCAGCCCATGAATGCCTGCGCGATGAAGAGCATGCCCATTGCGAAGTAAACGCCAAATTCCTTGAAGGGAATTGTTTTCTTGAGGAGGAAGTAGAAAACGGGGAAAGCATAAAAGAAACCTGCAAGCCGCGCGATGATGCGGTGGATCCATTCCATGTAAAAGATGAACTGATATTCGGGCAGGGTCATTTGTGTGTTGATGAGTTGGTATTCGGGGGTTTCCTGGTATTTGATGAATTCCTCCTGCCAGGCTTGCTGTCCGATGGGCGGAATGACGCCGCTGATTGGGTTCCATTCTACGATGGAGAGTCCTGAGCGGGTGAGGCGGACGAATCCGCCGAAGACGATGAGCAGCGCTACGATGCCGGTGAAGATGAAAAGCCAGTTCATCACGGCTGTGTTTTTTGTTTTTGGCATGGTGTTTCTCCGTTATTGGGTTGCTGAATTGTAGCATGTGAAAATGCTGGGGCTGGGACCATGCCCACGAAACAGGATCAGGTTTGAGGTTGGGTAGGAGGCGAAAAAAATGCCTGCCGTGTGGCGGCAGGCATTCGATGTCTTCATCCAGAAGTTAACCGTTTTGCATCTGAAAAAGCAGCCTGCGGTACTGTTCCACATTGGGCGGGTTCATCAGGACAATTTGGTTGATGACTTCGAGCGCGCCTTGCCGGTTGCCAGACTGCATGAGGTTTTCACCTAATATGTCTAATATTGAGATGGCTTCGTCGGTGCGCCCGCTGTAGTGAAGCCGCGCGGCGAGGGCACGTTTGAGCAGCAGTTGATCGGGATGATCTTTCAGCATATCTTCAATGAAGACAATGGCGATGTCGTTCTTGTTCTGGCTTTCAAGGTAGCCGATGTAATTTTCCAACTCGTTCAGGGCTTTGTCGTTTTGAGCCATGCGTAAGTTGAGTTCGACAAGTTGCCTGCGTGCGGTGTCATCATCGGGTGTGATGGTGCGGATCTGTTCGTAGACGCGCAGGGCTTGCTTCCAGTCGAGGCGTTGCAGGTCAATATCTGCCATGCGTTGCAGAATGTGCGCGTTCCAGTCGCGGCTGGCGTTGCCTTGCTGTACCACGCGCAGGGCGGTGGTGTATGTTTTGCGCGCCATATCCAGTTCGGCGAGGCGGTTGTAGATGGCGGCCAGTTCAAGATATTCGCGAATGGCGTCGTCAATTTGTCCGCGTGCGGTGAGTTGGTCAATGAGGCGGTTGCGCGCGCCGAGATCCATTGGCGAAAGTTGAATGATGCGCCGCAGCAGTTTTGTAGCTTGCAATACTTCGCCGCGCACGCTGTAGGCATGTGCCACGATGCTGTATTTTGTGATCGCGTCTGCTTCGTGATTTTCCTGCACCAGCAGGTCGCCCATGAGCATGTGAAGCGGAAGGTAGGTCGGCGCGTATTGTATGGCGTAGTAGGCTTCGTCCATGGCGGAGCGCAGGCTTCCTATGCGTGCCAGTTGATTGATGCGGTTCATCGATTCAAGCACAGAACTGGATTGCGCCTGCAAGATCACATCTGCCAGCGGAGCGATCATGTCGCCATCCTGCCTGGGCATTTGGTCGCGTGTCTTATGCAGTTGTTCGCGCCAATCAGGACGCATAAGCAGGCTCTTGACGTTTTCGCACACTTTTCGCAGGATGGTTTCGTCCTTTTGATTTTCATGCGCTTCGATCAAAGGCTCATATTGCTGGCTGATTTCATCTGCCTTGTCGGCTGTTACGGTTAGCGAATCGGCGAGTTTCAACGCTTCGAGATATTCCAGCGAGGCTTCGTTGAAGCGGGATTTATTGACAAGCAACTGCCCAAGAATCAGGCGTGTGGCAAGTGCGTAATCGGTATGTTTGATGGAGTTCTGTAAAAATCGTTGTGCGCTTTCGATCCGCTCGCCTTTGAAGCGTAAAAGCCCAAGTGCAAAATACAGGGATGGATGCTTGAAACCTGCCTCCAGGGCGTGTTCAAACTCTTCTGCGGCTTGCGCTTCGTTGCCTTTGGTCTGTGCGTCAATTGCCAGCCCCAGATGCAGCACCACTTTTGTTTGTTCAGATTGTTGTAACGAAAGTCCGCCTGTGCCTTTCATGATCGCAGAAAGACCCTTTCGTTCCTGCGCCGCTGGACTGTCGTCGGAGTATTCAAAGAGAAGCTCGGCGAGTTGAGTCAGCGCTTTCTGACGCGCCTCTGCAATTGGATCCAACCCGGAGGATGTTTTTGGCTTTTGCAGTTGCTTCACCTGCGCCATGCGGATGGGACCCGTGCCGCCCTTGCCGCGCAACGGCTTGGGGAGCAGTTGCCCCGTTTTGAACAGAGTCTCTGCCTGTTTTACTTCGAGGCTGTTGGGCACAAGCGACATGGCTTTGTTCAGCATTTCTTTTGTTTTTTCGGCGTTGCCAGCGCGCTGAATGATGCTGGCAATGGCCAGGTATTCTGTGGCGGCTTGTTGAAGATGCCCAAGTTTTTCATGCACCTGTGCCAGACGCGAATGTGCGATGGCGTTTTCAGGATTTACATTTGTGACCCGCACCCAGTTTTCGAGAGCCTTTTCGGTATCGCGCTGTTTGAGGAAGAGATCGCCTGCGCGCAAGGCCGCATCTACGGCGGTCTTCAAATCACCAAGTCGTTCAGAGAGTTGCGCCACTTTTTCCATCGGCACGGGGTCATCGGGTGAGAGCCTTGCCACGTTCATGTAGATATGCAAGGCTTCTTCAATATTTCCCAGTTGATAGAGCGCCAGACCGAGGCTGTTTAATGCTTTTGGATGATCGGGGAATTCCTGCAAAGCCTGGCGGTAGGCCGCCGCAGCATTGTCCCATTCCTGATCCCAGGCGGCAGAGTGGCCGTCGTTCATTGCTTTTTGAAAAATGTCATCTCGTCCGGGCATAGTGATCCAATTCTAGTCGAATGTGTGAGGTTTTATGTTATTTCAACGCAATTATAACCTTGCATGGTTTTTCTACGAATGGCTCTATTGTATGATTAAGCGAAAACTATTCCAGTACTTTCATCGCGCCCCAGCTTATGCCGGCGCGCGCCTCTGTCGAAAGCGGAATGCTCATGGGGTAGGCGTTTGACATGGTTTCCTGCACAAGTTGCGCGGTTTTTTCCATCTCATCTTCCGGACATTCCAACACGAGTTCGTCATGCACTTGCAGCAGCATTTTAGATTTCAGTCCCGCGGCTTTGAGCGCGGATGGAATCTTGAGCATGGCAATTTTCATAATATCCGCCGCTGTACCTTGAATGGGCGCGTTGATGGCTTCGCGTTCTTCACGGTTTTTCAACTGCGGATTCATCTTGCCTTGCAGTGCGGGGAAGTACCTGCGGCGACCAAGAAGTGTTTCCACGTATCCCTGCTGCGCTGCAAGTTGACGTGTCTCATCCAGATATTTTTTCACGCCTGGAAATTTCATGAAATAAGTCTTGACGAAGTTTTCAGATTCGGCGAGCGTTAATTCTGTTGAGCGAGTCAGTCCGAACGCAGACATGCCATAGATTAACCCGAAGTTGATCGCCTTGGCGTGGCGGCGCATCTCTTTTGTCACCGAGTCAATTTCAACGCCGTAAACTGCGGCGGCGGTAGTGACGTGGATATCCTCCCCAGCTTTGAACGCCGCCAGCATGGCTTCGTCTTCAGCCATGTGAGCCACGATCCGCAGTTCGATCTGCGAATAATCCACCGAAAGCAAAACACTGCCCTTCTCGGCGATAAATCCATTTCGCACGCGGCGCCCTTCCTCGGTGCGGATGGGGATATTCTGCAGATTGGGGTTGGATGACGAAATGCGTCCCGTCACGGCGCCCGTCTGGCTGTACGAGGTATGCACGCGCCCAGTCTGCGAATCGACGGCGGCGGGCAGGGCATCTACGTACGTTGATTTTATTTTCGAGAGTTCGCGGTTTTCCAAAATCATATCCACCACGGGATGTTTTCCGCGCAGCATTTCAAGCACATCGGCTGATGTGGAATAATGTCCGCTGGCGGTTTTCTTTCCTCTATCGGGTGGATCAAGCCGCAGATGAGTGAACAGCACATCGGACAGTTGCTGCGTCGAGTTGAGATTGAACGGCTTGCCAACTGATTCAAAAACCCTCCGCTCAATTTCCACCATGCGCAGAGTTAACTCTTCAGACATTTTTTTGAAGAACGGCAGGTCGAGCAATATGCCCGTCATTTCCATTTCAGCCAGAACAGTCACGAGCGGCATTTCAATTTCAGCCAATAACTTTGTTCCGTTGGCACGGAGCAGGTCTTTTTCCAAAATGGGCATCAGACGCAAAACGGTCTCGGCATCTGCGGCGGCGTAGGGTGCAACCGATTCAATGGCAATATCTGCCATGCTTAGTTGATTCTTTCCCTTGCCGATCAATTCTTCGATGTGGGTCATTTCCTCGCCAAGTCTGGCATGGACAAGGTTCTTCAGTCCCAAATTGCGCGAGGCTGGGTCAATGATAAATTCCGCCAACATGCTGTCAAAGGTCAGAGGCGTGCTCACCAGCCCGTAGCGCGCAAGGACGATGTAATCATATTTGGCGTGGTGCGCCACCTTCCCAATTTTCGCATCCGTCATGGATGGTGTGAGGGCGGCGATCACTTTTTCAATCGGCAGGTTGTCTCCAGAGCTATGCCCCACGGGAATGTAATATCCCTGCCCCGCTTTGACCGCCAGCGAGATGCCCACGATTTCGGCTTGCATTTCCTCTGTCGAAGTTGTTTCCGTGTCAAATGAAATGACGCTTGCCTTCGCAAGTTCCTTTGCAAGATCATCCAGTTTCTCCAGCGTATCGACAATGATGACTTCGATGTTGGATGCTTGCGTGGCGTACACCACCTGCGGCTCATTCACGAACATCGAGAACTGTCCGCTTTTGGTTTTTGCCGATGATTTGGCAGGCTTCATCGAAGAGGGCGCAGGTGCGGAGCCAATCGTTCCGCTGCTAATGGCTGGGACTTTCGCCAACAATGTGCGGAACTCCATCGCCGTGAAAAATTCTTCGAGAGCAGCGCCGTCAAAGGCTGCAACTTTTGCGTGTTCAAGGTCGAGCTTGATGTCCAAATCCGTGCGGATCAGCGCCAGGTTGTAGCTCATGTAAGCCGATTCTTTGCTCGCTTCCAGTTTGCCTTTCCAACGATTTTCCACCTGGTCGAGGTTGGCATAAATCGTGTCAAGTGTGCCGAATTTTTCAAGCAGTGAAATCGCGGTTTTTTCACCCACGCCTTTTACGCCGGGGATATTGTCAGAGGTGTCGCCAACGATGGCTTTGTAATCTACCACCTGATTGGGGCGCACGCCTAACTTTTTGATAACATCCTCGTCCGTGATGTAAGTGCTGTTATCGCCAGCCAGATAAACCGCCGTGCGCTCGTTGACCAACTGCAAAAGGTCACGGTCACCTGTTACAATTTTTACGCCCAAGCCTTGTTCCGCCGCGATCCTTGCCACAGTGCCGAGCACATCATCTGCTTCAAAGCCATCCATTTCGAGTCGTGGAATATTGAAGGCGTCCACCATTTGGCGAATACGGTCAAGCTGCGGACGCAGATCATCGGGCATTTTTTCGCGCGTGCCTTTGTATTCGGGGAATATCTCATCACGAAAAGTTTTGCCTACATCAAAAGCCACGGCAAGATATTCGGGCTTTTCCTGTTCCAAAATACGAACCAGTTCGCGCGCGAAGCCGTAAATGCCCGCAGTGGGTTCGCCTGTTGAGGTCTGCCAGCGTTGGCTGCTTGCGCCTGCGGTCAGGGCAAAATACATACGATAAGCAAGAGCATGTCCGTCAATTAGGTAAAGTGTAGGGGGCATAGTTTTTTTTTCTTTTGTCATTGCGAAGGCGCTCTTGTTTTTCGCCTGAAGCAATCTTCACTAATGTATGGAGATTGCTTCGTCAGAAAGAGCAAATGCCCTCCTCGCAATGACGAATATAAATTAAAAAATAAAGCGCAGAGTTGATTATACTCTGCGCTTCTTCTTTTTTAGTCACGTGCCTGTGCTTGATATGGTGGAGCTTCCTGTCCCTGCCGCTGGCGGGTCTGTCGAATATAGTCGCGTACCAATTGTTGCGGATGGGGCTGCGTACCGCCCATAATCAAATAGCCGGGCGCCCAAAAATCGCCAGATGGATTTTCTTTTTTCATACGCGGAAATTCGGTAAAAATTTTCTCCGAAATCTGCTGACGCATGATCCGCATCAGATAGCCCGGCGATGTGTTCGGTTGAACATTCACCACCCATTGCAAATATTCGGGGCGTACTGAAAGATATTCCAACCGCCAGCCAAAGGCAATGCAAATATTGGGCAGCCACTCGCCAACCTGGTCAGCCATATCACCGGTGATGTAATGCGATGAAAAACGCGGCACAAGCAGGCATGCATACGTCAGGTGATATAAACCTGCCGTAGTGGGTTCTACAACCAATTTGCGTACAGCTTCTGTCGTGGGGCTTTCGCGCGTGATGCCTGCATCAACAGAGGCGGGTTTGGCAACGGGAGTTTCGGGTCTCGTTTTGGGACGTGAGGGAGCGGTCACATCAACCTGATCGAATATAGTTTGAGGTGGCTTGGCGTTCACTGCCGCACTCTTGGCCTGATTCGTATTTCCGGGCATTTTGTTTAATTGGATAGCTGGGGACGCTTCGCGTTTGAAAGAAGATGCATTTGAAAGCGGCGCAGAAACACGAGTCTCATTCGGGTCGAAAATTTCTTTTTTGGGCGGCACTCTAAAGTCGCGTGTGGTGACGGGTTCCGGATTTGGCGTCGGTATATTGGTTAGGATATTTGAAATAGGGGGGATGTTCGGGAAGTCATCTTGATCTGCTTCGACTGGCTTGGTTGCTTTTTGTGGTTCGGGGCTTTCGTTATCCAGATCGGTGACAAGTTGACTGGCTTGACTGCGGATGGTGCTAAACGGAGTTTCTGCGTCAAAAACGAGGGCAAGCACGGTGTCTGTTGTGAGGCGGGTGGCGTACAACATGTGCTCGGCTTTGGTGCTTTCGAGTCGGATGAAGCGCAGCAGGTCTGATCCCTTTTGCCCATCCCAGTTCCGTGTGACGGTTTGTGCTACTTCCTTGGCGGCACTTTGTGAAAGACTGCCGGCGTATGCCCACAGGCTATTCTTACGCGTAATCAACGCGGCTTGCGCTGAAGATTCTAATGTGAGGCGGGTGAGATGTTGTGCGGCTTTGTTCGGATCACTTAACCAGGGCAAAGTAGTACTTTCACCATTTTGTGGAACAGAGGTTGTCTGAGGTTCGCTGATAGCGGTCATAAAATTTGACATCCTAAATGGTTTGCGGACGAGGATCCAAGGACGTAATTTATCGAAGGTAGGCGGGGTGACCTCATCATCGCACAGGATAATGAGATTGATACTTGGGTGGATGGTACGCAGGGCCGAACCAATATCATGTACCCATTCTTCGTTAAGTGAATAATCAAGCATGGCAAGCGGGGCGCCAATCTCATCTGCGCGCACAATGGCCGATGATTTATTGGTAACAACATGGATACGATAAATTCCCGTCTCTTCCAGTATGCGACGGATGTCATCTCCGAGTTGTGAAGAAGTGGTAATTACAAGAATATCCGCAGGCATTTGCTAAAGAGTTTATCACTTATAAGAAGCCTAATCAAGTCATATTTTGAAGATTTTCATGCCTATTCCAAGGTCAGGAAAACCTGAGTGCAAATTCGCTCCCTTTGCTACAAAAAATAAAAAGATGTCATGCGACCTTGGAATAACCATCTGGTGATTCTTTTATGATTGCCGGTATTGATCCGCCTTGATAAAATCAAAAGTTGTCTAGTTGACTTGTAATTTTATCTAATTTGTGCTATTACTAGACAGTATAAATTCTAAAATAAGGTTGATGTATGCATCGCGAACGAGTATCCGAAAATGTTTTTTGGTTCCAAAGTGAAGTTTATGCGCAGGTGACGGCTGGGGTCGTTGTGGGTCCGCAGTGGGCGGTGGTGATTGACACATTGGCTCTGCCTGAAGAAACACTGGGCATGCGTGAGTTCATTGAGCATGAATTGGGCGTGCAGGTACGTTATGTGGTCAATACGCATTATCATGCCGACCACACGTGGGGAAATTGTTTTTTCCCCGGTGCTACGGTGATCGGACATGCCAAGTGCCGCGAGTTACTGCTCGAATATGGCGTCCCTTCATTGGAGGCGGCCCGCAAGCAGAATCCAAACTTGAAACAGGTGAAGATTGTCCCTCCTCACATGACGTTTAGTTCTGGTGAATTGACCATGCGGGTGGGTAAGAAAAATTTAGTCTTCTCACAATCCTTTGGCCATAGTGAAGATGGCATTTCTGTATTGGTGGAAGAAGATCGCGTGCTTTTTGCCGGTGATGCTTTCATGTCACTGCCTTACATCGTGGATGGCGACATAGATGAAATGCTCGCTTCGATCAAACGTATTGGAAAATTGGGACTGGAAAATATTATTCAAGGTCACGGTGATATTATTCTGCGCGGCGAGATTGACGCGGCTGTCAAAGAGAATATAAATTATCTAAATAATATTAAGAAGGCTGTAAAAGCCGCTGGCAAACGCAAGGACGTGGATGAATATCTGGATTCGATTACAATTGAAAGCTGCGGAAAAAGCCGAGTTCACCTCGGCGGGCTGGCAGAGACTTTGCATCGGCGCAATTTGCGGGCGTTGTATCGCCAGATGAACAGTGAACAGTGAAAAGTAATTGCTAGGACGTGAATAAATCAAACAGAAAATGTTGCAGAGCAGATGTATTGCCTGCAACATTTTGCATGATGGGCATACCTCAGGAGAAGTGAACATGAAATTTATTCTGGAAAAATCCAAGTATCTTGCATTGGTGGGTGTGGTCGCTTTGTTGTTCGCGGCGATTGCGGCTTTTGCATGGGGCACATTCAAGACTGTGAATACTATTTTATTGGTGTTTAATTCTCTGGGCAGGGATAAAGCCATCACAGTTGAGCTTGTTGAAATCGTAGATAGTTTTTTGATTGCGACAGCCGTGTTGATCTTTGCCACCAGTTTGTATGAGTTATTCATTGATAAACTCGACCTGCCCGAATGGATGCTGGCGCATGACCTGTATGACCTGAAAACCAAGTTGAGCAGCATGATCGTGCTGGTGATGGGCGTAAAATTCCTTGAAAAATTACTGGATGTGAAAGATGCCAACGCCCTGTTGCAGATCGGCATCGCAACCGCGTTGATGTCTGCGGTGTTGATTGGGTTTGGTTATTTTGCTAAAAAGGATTAGGGAAGGCGGAAGAATGAAAAAATATATGGGAGGTAATCAAGATGATACGGAAAGGATGTCTTTATGAAAAGGCGTTCTCGAACAGCATCGAATTTTCCTCCATTTCAACAAGGTGGCTTGGATTCTCTGTGCGGGCTGTACAGCATTGTCAACGCTGAGCGGTTTATCAACCATTCCTCCGACGAAGAGTCTCAGCGATTATTTGATGACCTGGTTCATTTTCTTTCGCGTCGAAAATTATTAAGCAAGTTGTTGATCGGGGGAATTATTCACACGGAAATGCTGTTGATCCTGGATAAGGTTGTGGGCAAGCAAAGGATCTCCAATGTGCAAATTCCATGGCGCGGCGTGCAAAACCCCGACCTGACCACATTTTGGAAATCGATGCAGGATTTTTTAGACGGCACTTCAAACCGAGCCATTATTTTGGGTTTGCAGGGCTATCACGACCATTGGACGGTGATCGAGGGCATTACCAACCGTTCCATTAAGTTATATGATTCGGCGTTAATACAGCGCCTGCCGCGTTCATCCTGCACCACGGTTTACACGACAGGGATTCG
Organism: Candidatus Brevifilum fermentans; assembly: GCA_945877125.1. Classification (GTDB taxonomy): domain Bacteria; phylum Chloroflexota; class Anaerolineae; order Anaerolineales; family Villigracilaceae; genus Villigracilis. The sequence continues at coordinate 15,497 of CAMCQT010000008.1, forward strand.
CAAGCATTTGCTTTTCCCCGCGCAGACGTATTTCCTCTCAAATGAAGCAATTGACATCAGCCAGTATGATGATTGATGTGCGTCAGGCTTGCGATTCAAATTCAATTGAATAACAGAGTGCGGACTTCAGTCCGCGTCACTTATCTTTTTTAGGAGAAAAATCTTATGGGCGTCATGATGCAAACTTTCCACTGGGATTGTCCGCGTGAGGATAAAAAAGAATTTCAATGGTGGAACTATATCAACGAGAAAATCCCTGCGCTGGCAAAGGTGGGATTCACTTCGTTGTGGCTTCCCCCGATTCATAAAGCCGCAAATCTATTTGGGCATTCGATGGGATATGACCCGTACGATTATTATGACCTCGGCGAGTTTGACCAGAAGGGCGGCATTCCAACCTGGTTTGGCACGCGCAAGGAGTTGGAATCTGTCATTGAAAGCGCACACAGGCTCGGGTTAAGTCTGGTTGCGGATATTGTCATCAATCATAATTCCGGGGCGGATGCGCAGGAAGTTAATCCAATCACGGGGCAGTCACGTTGGACGGCATTCAATCCAAAAAGTGGAAAATTTGTGCGCAACTGGGAATGTTTTCACCCCAGCATGTATGAATCGTGGGACGAGATGACCTTCGGCGATATGCCCGACCTTTCGCATCGCAATCCGCATGTGTATGCCGAAATTCTCAAGCTCATGCGCTGGCTGATCGAAGACATTGGCTTCGACGGTTTTCGCTATGACTTTGTTAAAGGCTATGGCGCCAATACCATCACCGCCATTCAGGAATATCGCTACCTGCGCGATGGCAAGCCGTTTGTTCCGTACGGCGTGGCCGAATTTTGGGACTCTGCCACCAACACGCTCAATTGGGTTAATTCGGCTAACTTCTCAAACTCCAATCCGGTGGATGCGTTTGATTTTCCCTTGCGTGAGTTGCTCAAAGGTCTGTGCGATCAATATGGTTTTGGTTTGAAGAATCTGGTCAACGGAGAAACGATTTTGCGCGCACAGCCGCAAAGCACCGTTACCTTTGTTGAAAATCACGACCTGCGCGATGAAGGTCGTCCGATCACAAATGACAAATTGTTGGCGTATTCCTACATCATGACGCACGAAGGTTTTCCGTGCGTGTTTTGGAAGGATTACTATAATTTCAATCTCGCGCTCGAAGGCACGCCCAACGGAATTGCCGCCCTCGTTGCCGCGCATGAAAAATATGCCGCAGGAGCCACCAGCGTCTTGCATCTCGATGATGATCTCTACATCATGCAGCGCCGCGGATATGGCGATCAGCCGGGGCTGGTGTACGTCTTGAATAACCGCGGCGACCGTTGGAATGGTCAGTGGGCGGCCACGCAATGGAGCCGCACAGAATTGGTCCCTGTGGCGTGGTGGAGCAAAACAGACATGGCTCAACCCATCACCCAGCACACAGACGCAGAGGGGCGCGCACAGTTCTTCGCCGCTCCGCGCGGGTTCGCGGTCTACGCGCCGAAGATCTAAAAAGTGAAGCTCAACCTAACTGGCAAAATTGCCATCATCACAGGCGCAAGCCGCGGAATTGGGAAATCCATCGTCCAGATATTATTTGCCGCAGGAATGAATCTGACTCTCGCAGTTCGTTCTGCGCTGGATGAATTCTTCGCTTCGCTCCCAAGCCTCAGCCTGCCGCTATCCATTGACATGCGCCACACTGATTCTTGACTCTGCGCGAACCATGTAATTTTTATCTCGGAGGTTGAATGTACGAGCATCATAAACAACCCTTAGCCAAAAACTCAGTATTTGCCAAACGTCTGGCGTTGAATGGAATTATTGGTTTGGCTCTGCTGACGTTTTCTTTGGGAATTGGCATGGCTGGCTATCACTTTCTCGAAAGCCTTTCGTGGCTGGATGCATTGCTCAACGCATCCATGATCCTCGGCGGAATGGGACCCGTCAATCCATTGCAAACAGCCGCAGGAAAAATATTCGCCTCTTTTTATGCGTTGTACTCGGGGGTGGTTTTGCTGGCGGCCGTGGGTATTTTGGTAGCGCCTATTTTCCACCGCTTCCTGCATCGTTTCCACCTTGCTGAAGATAAATAATAGCGTAAGCTGATTTTTTTTACAGGTTAGATAATACAACAGTCCCCCCGTAATTTCTACGGGAGGACTGTTGTATTTAACTCACTTTACACAAAATATTTTTAGGATGACCCCGAAGGGGTCAAATGATTATAGGTTTTGACGAGCCATCCATTCAACCCCGTAGGGGTGTCAGCGTTTGTGAAATCCATATCATCCCTTCGGGATTTAGACCCAATCATGCAATTTTCTATAATCCTGCCATCCCTTCGGGATTGAACTACATAAGGTGACTTATTTAATAAATCCTATTGGCTGTCGTACCCATGTGGATGGGTTGTGTGCCATTCCCACGCGCTGGAGAGGATTTCCTGCATGTTGGTGTGTGTTGGCTTCCAGCCTAACTCGTTCATGATCTTTGCAGGAGATGCAACCAGACGCGCCGAGTCGCCGGGTCGGCGCGGGGCTTCGATCACAGGGATGGCGTGACCCGTAACCTGTCTCGCCGTCTCGATCACTTCCCGCACCGAGAAGCCGCTGCCGCTGCCGATGTTGTAGATCATCTTGTCTTTTTCTTCAAGTGCGCCCAAAGCCAGAATGTGCGCCGAAGCCAGGTCTGCAATGTGGATGTAATCGCGGATACAAGTGCCGTCCGGCGTGGGATAGTCTGTGCCGAAAATGGTGGCAGATTCGGCTTGCCCCAATGCAATTTGCAAAACACGCGGAATGAGATGTGACTCAGGCTGATGCGCCTCGCCGCGGCCGGGCAAAGCTCCGCAGGCGTTGAAGTATCGCAGCGCGGCAAAATGCAAACCATAAATTTGGCGATACCATTCGAGCGCTTGTTCGGTCATGAGCTTGGTATGACCATAAACATTCGTCGGTCCGATGGGCGAGTCTTCGGTCAACGGGGTTTCGCTGGATTGATAAACTGCCGCTGTGGAGGAAAAGACCAGTTTTTTTATTCCAGCTTGCACTGCGGTTTCCATCAATTTTAGGGAATTGGTGAAATTGTTGCGAAAGAATTTGCCTGGGTCTCGCATACTTTCGCCCGCTTCAATGAACGCGGCGAAGTGCATGATGGCGTCAAACTTATTGGAGGTGAGCGCTTCGGCCAGCGCGTGGCTGTCATCAAGGTTGGCGTGGATGAACTTCGCGCCTTCCGGCACTGCGGCGCGATGCCCCGTGACGAGTGAATCATAAACTGTGACGGAATGTCCGGCGTTGATCAATGCTTCGGCGGTAGCTGAGCCAATATAACCCGCGCCACCTGAAATGAATATGTTCATAGATTCTCCTGAAAAGTATTAAAGAAATTATATCTTATTGTTCCGCAGATGCTTCCTGCCAGACTTGCGTGTACCAGCGCAGATAATCCATCAAATGAGCGTTCCAGTAATTCTCAGAATGGTCACCCGTAAAGCGATGAAATTCGTGGAGGTAATCGTTGCGTGTGAGAATGTCTTCCAACTGTAAACTGCTTGTTAATTCCAAGTCTGAGTCGCCAATATCCAGCCATAATTTTGAGCGGGTTTCCTCTGGAATCGCCTGGATGATTGTTTCCACATAGGGCGCATCATCTTTAAAGATGGCAGGCGAGTGTAAGCCGAGGGCGCCAAATAATTCGGGATGTTCAAAGCCAAGTCGCACGGTCCAGCCGCCGCCGCGCGAAAGCCCGCCGAGGGAGCGATGTCTGCGGTCTGCGAGGGTGCGGTAATTTTCATCCACATACGGAATCAAGTCATTGATGAAGCGGTCGCCAAAGCCGGGTCCAGCTGCCGAATTCCAGTAGCGGTCATCGGGAAAAACCATGATGAAAGGCGCGGCTTGATCGGTGTGGATCAGTTGGTCTGCAATGGAAGGCGCGCCGAGGCGTACCCATTGATCCTGGTTATAGGTTTGTCCGTGCAGTAAATATAAAACTGGGAAGCGCGCATCCGTAGAATTTTCATAACACGGAGGCAGGTAGATGATAAATCTTTGCGGAGGCTTTGTGGTTGGAGCAACATCTTCTTTAACAAGCCCCGGCTCGGTGAGACAAGTCAACGGGGCGGGCGTGGCTGGGACAGGGCTTGGGAGCGGGGCGGGCGTGGTAGTTGCAATTGAGACGGCAACTATTTGGGTTGTAGCGCTTCGCGTGCTATTTAATGGCAAACATGCCGAAAGTCCAGCGAGGATTGCGGCATAAGTCATATGTAGAATTACTTGACGGGTTATCATCCTTCGCATTATACTCGTCCAGTTGGTTTCATCGGGGCGTGGCGCAGTCCGGCTAGCGCGCTTGCTTTGGGAGCAAGAGGTCGGAGGTTCGAATCCTCTCGCCCCGACAATTACACACAGAGACACGGAGACACGGAGTTAATTTCTCTGTGACCCGTGTCTCTGTGATTTAACTTGTATGTGTTAAAATTATTAGTGAGGATAGCCAGTGACCCAAAAGATTGATGGTGTAATTGAAGCTGCTCGTTATAAAAATGGTCAACTCATGGTTGTGCGCGCTTATGAACGACGTGGCGCTACGTTTTCAGATCGTGTTTTGCTGGAACGCAAAACCCTTTTGGAACGTTTACAAAAGGGTCAACAATATTTAACTGGATCACGCGAAGAGTTGCGCGCCAGCACATTTAAACTTGGCAAACCTGTGTTGATCGTAAAACTGGCTGACCGTGAGTTGCTTGCTACACGTGAAAATGCAACCCACGACGAACTTGAAGAAGTACCTAATTTCTAATAGTGAATAATTCATGAAGATCATTGATAAAACCCCGCTACAAGATGCCAATGGAAATATCGGTATTGTCGCTCGTACTCAGGGAACACTGAAGTATGGGTTGAGTTGGTTTGCCGAACTGGAAGCCCAAAAGTCAGTGATCGCGCAATTGGATCGCCTGCTTGAGAAGGGCTTTGTGTTGATCCGAAACTTTACCCTGCCGAACAGTGAGATCATAATCCCTATTATTTTGATCGGTCAGGGCGGTGTTTGGGTGATTTATGTGACGCATGTCAAAGGTAACTTTGAAGCCAAAGGCGACCAATGGAATACGGTCAATAACGATGGGAAATCACTGCCGGCCAACATCAATTATGTTGGGCGTGTTGCCCAATTGGCAAATGTTTTTCAGAAGTACTTGAAAATTCAAAAAGTTGAAATGCCCACGCCTGTGGAGGCTGTGCTAATCGCCGCCGACCCTGGCGCGCAAGTTGACTCGTTGCGGCCAGTTGTGCGCGTGGTGCGAAGCGACGCGATCAAACAGTTTGCCAGTTCGCTTTTGCAGGCACGTCCCATTTGGCGGGTAGATTTTATTCACGAGGTGGCAGAACGCCTGCTTGATCCACGTCCGCCGGAAGAGCTAACTCCTGTCGCGCCTCCGCAACAACCATCCGCGCGCGCCGGTACTCCTGAACCGACAAATTCTTTTAATCCAAATGACCTTGGCTTTGCATTTGACGAAGGCGGGGCTGAACCTGCCGCGCAGAATTTGAACGAGTCTAATCCGGCTCGGCCACAACAAGCCCAGGCAAAACCTGCACCAACTAAAAAGAAATTTTTGGGTCTGGGAGATACGCAGATCATTTTGCTGATTGGCATGTTCATCATCGAGTGCTGTGTTGTCTTTGGGCTCGGCATTATCCTTTACGTAAATCTATAATTTACTTTGACTCCTCCATTTCTCTCCATTATTATCCCTGCTCATAATGAAGAAATTCGCCTGCCTCGCACGTTGAGGCAGGTCTTTGCGTTTCTTGAAAAACAATCTTATTCAGCCGAAGTTGTCATCGTTGAAAATGGAAGTTCAGACCGCACATTGGAAATGGCACGCGAATTTGCATCGCGCCATTCCAATCTGGTGGTTATCCGCGAGGAGCGTGCTGGTAAAGGCAATGCTGTGCGGCGTGGTGTGCTGGAAGCGCAAGGCGAATATCGCTTTATTTGTGACGCTGATCTTTCCATGCCCATTGAAGAACTTCAAAAATTTCTACCGCCTGTTTTGAATGATTTTGACATCGCCATCGCCTCGCGTGAAGCGCCCGGCGCGGTGCGTTATAACGAGCCGTCCTATCGCCATTGGGGCGGGCGCGCCATCAACCTTGCCATTCGCATCTTGATCCTGCCTGGCTTAAACGATACGCAATGTGGTTTCAAATGCTTTCGCGCTGAAGCGGCTAAAAAAATTTTTAGCCAGCAAACCCTTCTAGGTTGGTCTTTCGACATCGAAATTCTTTACCTTGCGCGTAAAAAACGCATGACCATAAAAGAAATTCCGGTTCGATGGTATTTCGATGCAGACAGCAAAGTGAACGCAGTGCGCGACGCCCTGCGCATGCTCAGCGATATTTTCCGCATTCACATCAACGCCTTGCGCGGTCGTTATGATCTCAAACCCTGATCTTTTACACGAAAAAAAACTTTGGCTCGCATATAAATATATTGCAGGATTGGACGAAGCCGGACGAGGCGCCCTCGCCGGACCCGTCTGCGTCGGCGCAGTGATTCTGCCAGATGACAACCCGCTTCTCTCTCAAGCCTTGAGCGGGGTGCGTGACTCCAAGCAGTTGACTCCCCGTAAGCGTGACCAACTTGCGCCGCGCATCAAAGAGATTGCGCGTGCCTGGGGAGTTGGCTTCGCCTCAGCCAAGGAAATTGACACACTGGGAATCGTTCCAGCCACCCGCCTCGCCGCCAGCCGCGCGCTGGAAGTGATGCTGATTTTCCCCGATTTTTTGCTGACAGATTTCCGCCTCGAACTCCCCGAACTGGATGTGTCACAGGCTGCCCTGGTAAAAGGTGACCAACGTTCCCTCAGCATCGCATCTGCCTCCATCCTTGCCAAAACTGCGCGTGATGAATTAATGGTTGGCTTGGATTCTCAGTATCAGCAATACGGTTTTGTGCGTCACAAAGGATATGGCACTCTGGTTCATCGCCAAATGATCGCCAAACTTGGGTATTCCCCCGTTCATCGCAAAACATTTCAAATAAAAAAAAGTGGATGTTGAAAACATCCGCTGTTTTTTATTTATTTTTTCAAAACACCGCTTCCGCCTGATAATTTACTTTCAGGTCTGCCTGACCTCCATGCGTAATATCCGAGTGCCGCTCCGCCTAACAGGAGCAGTCCGCCAAAGATACCGAACAGGGGAGATGTCTTCGGTTCATTCGTGGGGTTTGCTCCCGGGTCCACCACCACATCCTTTGATTGTATGCCGAAATCTATGAAGGCGCGGTCACCGGCGTTTACATCCAGCGAATAATTTAACTCCATTGTTGGGTTGTAATTATCAGGAATACCCACTGTAATGTTGTAACTGCCTTCCGGTACATTTGAAAAACAAATTCCCTGGTACGCGGTCGGGTCAACTGGGATGATCGTATCCTGTGCGGCAGAATACTCTCCATTGTTTTCGGTCACGCTGACAGCGCCGCCAGCGACGGCGGGTTCTGTCTCTTCGCGCAGCGCATTGCCATTGGAATCATTAAAGAGCAGAATACATATTTCAGTTGTGCCAGTGAAGGGCGTGGGCGAAGGCGTGGGCGGCAAAGGTGTGGGGGATGGTCCAGCCGTTGGCGTCCCGGCCAGCGAGACAATGCCGATCAGCAGTTCCTGTCCTTCGATGATCGTGCAGTTTTCGTCTAATTTTGAATTCAACTGGCGAAGCTGCTCTTGTGTGATGCCGTTCAAAGCCGCTACTCGATAACAATTATCACCCGGCTGTACAACATAAAGAATGCGACCATCTGCGCCAGGGGTGGGCGTGGGAGGTACTTGTTGCATATTGGGCGCGGCATTTGCAGGAAGCCATAACCCAAGCAGGAGTAAACTGATTAATGTGAATAAGACAAAAAAACGCTTTGGATTCATAAGTAAAATTATATCAGGATTCAGTTATGCCCCCATATTTCGCCTAAAATATAAAACGCGGGACAAATCAAAAATTTGTCCCGCGTTTCTTCTTATTCGCCTTCGTCCTCGCCTGTGCTTCCGGGCTGTTCTACGCGTACCAGTTCACCATGATAGTTGATGACCACTTTGAATCCCATCATGCCGAGGTAGGCGCGCATATCTTCGGGAATGCCAGTTTGCATGAGCGCGTCAAACTGTTTTTCGATATTTTTGAGCTGTTGTTCAATCATCGCTTTTGAGAAGGGATCATCCTGCCCAAGCATTTGGGCAGTTTTTTCTGAAAGGATGTCTTCACTGCCTTTCATCATCTCAGCCATTTGAGCCAGCACGGCACGGTCAATCTGCCCGGCTGGGACATGGTGGCGGAATCCTGAGTCGTTGATCACGTAACATGGCTCAGTTCCAATGAAGGCAGTTTCTGCAAGGTTGCCTAGCTCGTCTATTACAAGTCCAGCAAAGAGGGGTTGATTGGGCATAGGGATAGGGTGTCATTGCGAGGAGCGCTCTTGCTCTTCGCGACGAAGCAATCTCTCACAGAGTTGGAGATTGCTTCGGGCAAAAAATAAGACAGCCCTCGCAATGACATGTTTGATGAAAATTAACTCTGTCTGCCTTCTACTGCGGCGAGGAGAATGCCTGCGGCAAGCCCGATGCGATGATCCAGGCGATGGTTGATGTCCATGCTGAAATCCACATTTAATTCATAGCTAAAGGGATTGAAGTTTTGTTTTAAGTCCGCTACACGGTCCGTGCCGAGGGTGATGTCGTAGTTCTGTGGAATTAGCCCGCTGAGGAAGCGGCGTAACAATGCCAGTCCCATGCTGTCTTCAAACAGTTTGCCGATCACATTATCGCCCACATCCAAAATTTCCCATTCATCGCGCAAAATGGATGCCAGACCCTTGCGGCGCAGCGCCCCCACTTTTTGACCTGTGGCGCTGTCCACCACATCATAGGCGGCGGAGAAATCAATGATCTGGCGTGCTTTGATCATCAACACTTCCTGCGTTTTACTTTCGTCAGAATACACGCGGATATCTTCGCGCAGTTTGAACATTTTCTGCTGGCTGAATAAGACGAGTTTGCCGCTCGGGTCAAAAACACGGAATTTCCCTGCAAGAGCGAAGACCTGTCGTTTAAGTGTATATTGGTTATGTTGAAAAGCTGGGTTCATTTTTTTCTCTCCTATTAAATTATACGATTTGGACTCGCGTCCCTTCGCCGGGCAGGTGCAGATAATCTTCGCCAACCGGCACGTTGGGCCGGGTCCAGCGATAGATCCATTTTGCGTCCTCTGACGGTAGATTCACACAGCCGTGGCTGCGTGGACGTCCATAGTCATTATGCCAGTATGTTCCGTGGAAGGCGTTGCCGTAGCCGGTGAAGAAACTGCACCAAGGCACGCCGGGCAGGTCATAATGATATTTCGTGTCTTCGTCCTGATTGTTCATGTGAACAGACGGACCTTTGTGATAGGTGAGGAATTCACCGGTTGGCGTGCGCGTCCCTTTTGATCCGCTCGAACAGCGCGACGAGAAGACCATGCTGTCTCCTTCAAAGGCGGTCACCAATTGTGTGGAAAGATCCACGTGGATCAATTTCTCAGATTCGGGAATGTCTGGAGAAAGCAGAGTCAACTCCTCGTTGGGTATGAGGCGCATGTTGTAAGAGGGGACAAAAAATGACTTTCCAATCTCACTATCAAATATCTCATACCAGATGCTTTTCTCTTCGCGGGTGATAACCGTTCTTTTTACCCAGTGTACGCTTCCATAATACAGGCGATAGCCATTGTTGGCATTCGTATGCGGACTGAGCCGCGTCTCACTCATCGGCACGCTGATCTCGCCAAGCTGACCTTCGGCGGGGATTTGGTAAATGGGTTTCTGAAATTTGGTTTCCACGGGTTGCAGCCAGCCTGCGTAGGTGTAGCCGTCATCCACTTTGTACCAGGCTTTGTTGAATGGATTGCCTTCTTCGCCTTCCAACTCGGCTTGGATATTAACAACCTGATCGATGCCAATGAGGTGCATTTCTTTGGCTTTGAACGAAGGCGCATCATAAAGCGGAACGCCGCTGTATGTGGCACGCCCCTGTGTGGCGGGCGGAGCTGCCAGGGCGCGGTCAATGCCCAATTCGGAGAGAGCAAGCCCGAGCACGCCCGATGCGGAAAGTTTCAAAAAGTCGCGGCGGGAAAAATTAAGATTTGTCATGTTTATTGCAGACGTTCCTTTACGTCCATATTCTTACAATACGATTTCAACACTTGTCCCCACGCCCCCGAAGGAAAATTCCTTGTTTGTGAGGACTTGCGGAGATGTCCAACGGTATAACCATTTTGCGGTTTGCATGGATAAGTTGATGCAGCCATGTGAGCGCGGGCGTCCGAAGTCATTATGCCAGAATGTGCCGTGGAATGATATGCCGCTTTTGGTTATGTATTGCACCCAGGGCACGCCCGCCAGGTCAAATCCGCTGGCGGCGATGTCTCCGGCGGCCATGTGGCGCGAGGGGCGTTTGTAGTAGGTGATGAAGGCGCCTTTGGGGGTGGTGTATGTGCCAACGCGATAAATGCCGCCGCTGGAGATTGGCGCTACGAGGACAGGCAGGTCTTTTTCGTAGGCGACCATGATCTGGTCTTCGAGGCGTACCAGTATTTTTTTGTCGGCGTTTGGAATGTTTGGAGAAAGCGGCGCAAGCTCTGCCTCTGTCATGATGCGGAGATGTTCGGCGCGCGCATAATATAATTTGTCGAATTTATCATCGCGTATCTGAACCCAAACCTGACCATCATCGCTGGTTGTAACAGATTTGATCCAGTGTGTGGTTTCATAATACATGCGGTACGCTACTTTGGATTTTTTGTCGGGGGTTTCGTACGCGTCGGTGTAGGGAACACTGATTTCAGCCAGCAAGCCATCGATGGGAATATCCATGCGCGGCTTGTTTAAGAGGGTTCGCACAGGTTGGATGTTTCCAGAATATACAAAACCCTCTTTGCCGATCTGATACCAAACGCGATTGTGTGCCGTTACATCGTCGCTGACGGTTGTGTTCGTGATATTCAGCAACATATCGCGCTGACAGAACTTCACTTGCGTCGCTTCGCTGGACGGACGGTCGTACATCCAGATCATGCGGGTGGTAACACGTCCCATGAGGTCGGTGAACGGGTCATTGAAATTGAGTGGCGGCACGAGAAATCCTGCCAGCCCTAACCCGCTCAATTTCAAAAAGTCGCGCCGCGATATTTTTTTTGAATCCATCTTTTGAGTTTATTGTGAAGTTCTTTTTATCCGCAAAGGTCACGAAGGAAGATGTTAAAACCTTTGTGTACTTCGTGTCCTTTGTGTTTAAAAAATTCTTGTCGCTGCGCGAAAAGCAGGCATTTAACTTCCAAGTTCCTAATCATGTACATTGACCACTGTCCCAACCGATGAAAAATCGTACAGCCATTCTGCATCTGAGGTGGCAAGGTTTACGCAGCCATGACTCATTGGCGTTCCAAAATTATTGTGCCAGTAGGTGCCGTGTAAACCATAATCTTGATAGAAGTACATTACAAAAGGGACATCGGGCAAATAATAGCCGGGACCTGTCATGGTTGCCGAGCGCAATTTTATCCAGATATTAAATTCCCCAGTCACCGTTGGCGTTTGCCATGTGCCAGTTGAAACAACAAATGAATTCATCAATGTATCGCCTGCGTATGCATACAGGCGCTGTTGGGAAAGGTCAACGTCAATCCAATGCTCACCGTTGCCGACCGCCACTTGCGGGGGGGCGTACGGCGCAACTGTCGGCTCGGTAAATTCCGGCGTGGGCGTATCCGCAACGATTTGGGCTGACACCGCGCCAGGCTCGCTGACTACTTCTGGCAGGATGGAGGCAGTGGCGGGCGCGACAACTTGAGTCTCCGTAGGCAAGGTCAGCACTTCAAGTGTGGGCGCGAGTGTCGGGTTGATGTTCGCAAATTCTGGCTGTGATTCAGCCGTCGGCATCGCTGTCAATATTGCGGTTGGCACAACTGCCTGCGCCGCGGGCTTGGCAATCTCGACCCGTGCAAAAGGTTTTATTTGCACTTGCGGCGTGGGTGAAATATTCAAAATGGAAGCAAGCACAGGCGACTTCACCGCCGACCATGCCGCGAAGATAAATACCGCGCATCCCATCAGAATTAAAAGGATGGGAAGAATCGGAAAGCGTTTCTTTGGATTTTTCTCATCCCCGCTTCGCACCTCGCCCTGAGCTTGTTTCCCGTCCCTCGAGCTGATCCCAGCTTTGGGCTTGGGTGTTTCGCCGAGTTTTTGCATCGCCCATTCCATCCCCTTCTTCGCACGCGGACTGTCCGGATTCGCCTCCAACGCCTTGCGGATGTATTCCATGCTTTCGCGTGGGCTGACAACTGCCGCGAGGATCAACCACGGGTCTTCGCTTTGCGGCGCGAGTTCGGCGGCACGTTCTGCCAATTGACGCGCTTCGGTCATTGACCCTTTTTTCAAGGCTTCGCGCGCAAGGGCTACGACTCTGCGGGATTCGATAAAACGCTCATTCATGGGTCACCTTCGGTAAAGTACGCGGAGATACGAGTAAACACATGGTCATGTAATTAATCAATTATAAGCCAGGCAATACGAATTTATTTGCTACCATTGAATTTCAACTGGCGTGCCTATATCTGCCCAGTCATAAAGTAATTGAGCTTCGTAGCTCCCCAGCACGATGCACCCATAAGAAACCGGCGCGCCCAAATAGCCAGCCCAAAGGGTTCCGCCGCCGGGCAGAATGGGCAGGGCATGAATCCCATTTTCCATACTTCCCGCCCAATAAATGCCAAGCCAGTTTGGCATCCAGATATCCCAACTCGCACCGTAGGCGCTGGGAATTTTATCCAGCACGCTAAATGATCCCGTGCGCGTGGCGTTATTCATTCCAGTAGATGAGACGAAACTGTAAACCAGCGCGTCGCCTTCGTAGACATACATGTGCTGTTCTGAGATGTCCACCAGAATATGTTTGTTCCCTTCATAGGATGGTGGGGCATCGTATTGGGTTGTATTTGAATAGCCGGGCGCAGGCGCATCCACAACGATCTCGGCAAATACCAGCGGCTCAGGTGTTTGCGAGGCTGCTGGCGTTTCTGTTGGCAGGATGACGGGGAGCTGGGGAGTGGCGGTTGCTTTTGCAATTTCTACAAATGCAAATGAACGCGCATGGGTGGCGGGCGTGGCTGTATTATTCAACCCCAACACAGGTGACGAGGTCGCTGTCCACGCTGCAACTCCGGCTGTAATAATCAAGACGATGATCAACACGGGGTAAAGCAACTTTTGGCGTGGAGCGGCTGGCGATTTACTCATGGCGCTAAAGTGGGATATGGCGTCGGCTGTACACTCTCATTGTTGATAAAGCACAAAATGCCTTGCGTCACACCGCTGGCTACAAGTTCAGTTTCGTTCGTCAGAATTTCGCGGTCCAGGTACAAAAATCCAGTTTCGATGATGGCCGTGATCGTGTTCGGGTCAATTTCAGAAAAGGCGTGATACTCGCGCATGTCGCCTGTAATACTGCCCGCGTGAAAGGTCAAACGCGTCGCGCGTTGGTATCTATCCACGAGACAGGCGGTGAGACGTTGTGCGCGGTTCACGTCACGTGTCTCAAGAGATGACGCAACTTTGAAACCAGTGGCTTCGTCATTGACATATTCGCAGGAATCATTGTGAATGGAAATAAGCGCCACTGCGCGGTATCCGCTCAGGCGCGTATCAAACTCGTTGAGCAAGTCCACTTGAAAGCCTTGCGCCACCAGACTTTTTTGCACAAGCTCGGCGATCTCAAGATTTACATCCGCCTCTTTTAGATCCACGTTACCGTTTTCATCCGTGCAAACTGCGCCAGAGTCATTGCCGTTATGCCCCGCGACAATACCGATCCGCAACTGGGGCAGAGGCGTGCTGATGACTGTATTTGGCGCAGCTTGCGGCGTGAGAATCAAGCGCAGCTGTTCCTGCAAGTTATTTGCAAACAGGCTGTTGGGCGTCCACGCAGTGAAGAGGGTCGCCAGCAAAATGGCAATTCCCAGGGTTGGGAGAAAAGCATTTACAGCGCGTCGTTTTGACGCAGGTTTTGATTCAGGCTTGGGGGTTGGCGTTTGATTTATAGATTCCATTTTTTCATAACCTGTAATAAATTCAGCAAAAACTTGAATCATTATAATGCCTTCACAGTATCTTCGCAAAAATTCTGACAAGTGCGCGTACTCGATAAAAAAACAACCCGCTAAATCAGCGGGTTGTTTTGAGTGCCGAGGGGGAGATTTGGACTCCCGACCAAGGGCTTATGAGTCCCCTGCTCTGCCACTGAGCTACCTCGGCATTTTGTGGTGAGCGGGGCGAATATTACTATGGGAGTGGGCATTTGTCAACGTGAGGTTATAAATTTCCAATTAATCATTTGGATTTAATTCAACGCGCTTCGAAACTCCGCCGCAAACTGTTTGGCTGTTTCGACGGGCATTTTGCTGCTCCCGATCATCTTCACACATGCCGAGCCGACAATCACTCCATCTGCCAGCGCGCCAACTTGCGCCGCTTGCTCAGGCGTGCTAATTCCAAATCCTACACACACCGGCACAGAAGTATGTTCGCGCACGCGATTAATTAAACCGCCGAGTCCATCTGAAATTTCTGTGCGCGCGCCTGTCACTCCTGTAACCGAAACCAAATAAATAAAGCCCTTCGCAGTGCGCGCAATTAATTCCATGCGTTCATTCGGCGAGGTCGGCGCGAGCATTTGGATCAACGGCATGTCGCCAACCAAGGATTGAAACTCCCCCGCTTCCTCCAACGGAAGATCGGGAATGATAAATCCATCCGCCCCCGCTTCGCGCGCATCGCGGATAAATTTTTCCAGTCCATACGCCAGCATGGGGTTGAAATAGCCCATCAAAATAAATGGAATGGTCACGCCGCGCCTGCGCAACTCTGCCACCGCCGCAAGAGACTTCTTAATCGTGATTCCTTTTTCCAACGCAACCTGCGTCGCCTTTTGAATCACAGGTCCATCCGCCAGCGGATCTGAAAACGAAAGCCCCACTTCAATCAAGTCTGCGCCGTTTTTTGCGAGCGCTTCGATCACGTCAATCGACGTTTCCAAGTCAGGATAGCCCAATGGGAAATAGGGCATGAAGATCGGTTTGTTTTTGAATGCGTTTTCGATTCTGTTCATAATGATTCCTCTAAAAGCTTAAACACGAAGGGCACAACACTTGCGCCGCACGCCAGTGCAGGTGAGTACACAAAGGGGGAAATTCGTTTTGCCTTAAGACTTTAAACCTTCGTGACCTTAGTGTCCTTTGTGTTTAAAGACTTTGACCTAATTCCTTGATAACAGTATTCAAATCCTTGTCCCCTCGCCCCGAAAGATTAACCAAAATTACCTGATCCTTCCGCATCTTCGGCGCGCGTTTGATGACCTCTGCCACGGCATGAGACGACTCCAAGGCAGGGATAATCCCTTCGGTGTGGCACAAAGTTTGGAAGGCGCTCAACGCCTCCGCATCCGTTGCGGATGTGTAAAACGCTCGCTCGCTATCTCGCATCATGGCGTGTTCGGGACCCACTGCTGCGTAATCCAATCCTGCTGAAACAGAATGAGTCTCGGCAATTTGTCCATCTTCATCCTGCAAGACATACGTGCGCGTACCGTGAATGACGCCTACGCGTGCCTTTGTTGCATCGCCAAATCTCGCCGCATGTTTGCCCGAAGCAATTCCGCTGCCGCCTGCTTCGACACCGATCAACTCAACTTGCGCATCGTCCACAAATCCGCTGAAGACGCCGATGGCATTTGACCCGCCGCCGACACAGGCAATCACCGTGTCAGGCAAGCGCCCTACATCGCGCAGCATTTGTTCGCGAGCTTCAATGCCAATCACCGACTGAAACTCGCGCACGATGGTCGGGTATGGGTGCGGACCCAATGCCGAGCCGAGCAAATAATGCGTGTCACCCACATTCGTCACCCAATCGCGGATGGCTTCGTTGATGGCGTCTTTTAACGTCTGCGTGCCTGAGGTCACGGGGCGAACCTCCGCGCCGAGCAGTTTCATGCGGAACACATTCGGCTCCTGCCGCGCGATATCCACCACGCCCATGTAAACAACACATTCGAGTCCGAGCAATGCCGCAGCGGTGGCAGATGCCACGCCGTGCTGCCCTGCCCCAGTCTCGGCAACGACGCGCTTCTTTCCCATCCGCTTCACGAGCAATGCTTGTCCCAACGCGTTATTTATTTTATGTGCGCCCGTGTGCGCCAGGTCTTCGCGCTTCAAATAAATTTGTGCGCCGCCCAACTGTTCTGATAATCTTTTTGCATAGGTCAACGGCGTGGGTCTGCCCACAAACGACGCCAGCAAGCCTTCGTACTCGCGCCGAAAGACTGGGTCATTTTGCGCATCCACGAAGGCCTGCTCCAATTCGATCAACGCAGGCATTAAAGTTTCAGGGACAAACTGTCCGCCGTAGGGGCCGAACTTTGGGGGTAATAATGTTGTCATAATTTTATGTCATTGCGAGGGCGTTCTTGTTCTTGCCCGAAGCAATCTCCTTTTCGGTGATTGGAAATATTATCTACGCTAAAACCTGACTCTACCTATTTAGAACTGCTTGCACAAAAGCCTTCATCTTGCCCGCATCTTTCTCGCCTGGGGCTGATTCGACACCCGAGGCAGTATCCACGCCCCAGGGACGCACCTGCCGCACCGCGTCCGCTACATTTTCTGGTGTCAGCCCGCCCGCCAGCAGCAGTGGATATTTCTTCGCCAACTCCGCCGCCGCTGACCAATCTGCGGTGACGCCGCTTCCGCCGTAGACGCCTTTGACGGCGGCATCCACTAAAAATGCAGGACTATAAACGGACTCTATCGCGGACTCACGGATGGAAACGGACTTCTCAATGAATTTTAAAAACGGATCAATGGATGTTTCGGGGGATAAGCGGATGGCTTTGAAGGCTTTTCCATTGAGAGTGTTTATCATCTCTGGGGTTTCGTCCCCGTGGAGTTGAGCGAGGTCAAGATGGCAGGTTTCCAGAATATTCTTCACTTCATCTACCGATGAATTGACAAACACGCCAACAAGTTTTATTTGCGGATGTTCTCGCTTCAAAGCGGATGTTATTTCTGCAGAAGTTTCTTTCTCAATAAAGCGCACGCTCTTGGAATAAAAATTAAATCCCAAATAATCCGCGCCTGCGTTAATGGCGGCGAGGGCGTCAGATAATGTCTTAATGCCACAGATTTTGATTTTAGTCATAGTTTAAAAATGCAGAATGAGGAATGCAGAATATTCTGCATTCCTCATTCTGCACTCTGCATTCCAGATAACTCCCGCACTTTCGCAGGAATGTCATCGGATGTGACCAATGCTTCGCCGACAAGAATCGCGTCGATGTTGATATTGGCTAACCGCTCCACATCAGCGGCGGTGAAGATTCCGCTTTCGGCGACGACGGCAATCTCGGGTGAAATCATCGGGCGGAGACGTTCTGTGGTAGTGAGGGAAACTTCAAAGGTGGCGAGGTTGCGGTTGTTGATGCCGATCAGTTTTACATCTTGCAACTTCAAGGCGCGTTCGGTTTCCGCTTCGTCGTGGACTTCAACCAGGGCGGTCAATCCCAAACTGAGGGCGCAGGCGTGCAGGTCGGCGAAGTGTTTGTCATCGGTGAGTGCGGCGGCGATGAGGAGGATGGCGTCGGCTCCGTTGGCTCGGGCTTCGTAGAGTTGCGTTTCGTCGATGGTGAAATCTTTTCTTAAGAGCGGTAATTGGTGATTGGTAAATCGTAATTGGTAAAGCGTTTCGAGTTTGCCCATGAAAAATTTTTCGTCGGTTAAAACGGAGATGGCGGCGGCTCC
Source organism: Candidatus Brevifilum fermentans (assembly GCA_945877125.1). Taxonomy (GTDB): domain Bacteria; phylum Chloroflexota; class Anaerolineae; order Anaerolineales; family Villigracilaceae; genus Villigracilis. The sequence goes on from CAMCQT010000008.1 coordinate 33,379, forward strand.
GTTTTGGGTGTAGATGTCGGCTACTTGGAAGAGGTCGAGGTGCGGGGCGAGGATTCCTTTCGAGGGGGAAGCACGCTTGAGTTCAGCGATCAGGCTTGGGCGGGGAGCGAAGCGGCGATCCCTCACCCCTGTCCCCTCTCCCGAAAGGCGAGGGGCAATAGCGGCGAGAAAATCTCTGGGCGCAGGTGAAGACTCTGCGGCGCGGCGTAATGCTGGGGCGTCGAGCGCGGCAATTTCCAATTTCTTTTGAGCGATGATTTGTTCGAGTATGTTCATAAACGGACTCTGTCACGGATTCACGGACAAAACGGATTTTGAAAATTCGACGAGGGCGTTGAGTTTGGCGAGGGCTGAGCCGCTATCAAGAGAGGTGGTGACTTCTGCGAGTGCAGATTTGAAGTCACCTGTTTCGGCGGCGAGTGCGCCCGCGGCGTTGAGTAGAACCGAGTCGCGTCGCGCGCCTTTCAGTTTGCCGCCGAGAAGGTCGCGCATCATCGCTGCGGATTCGTCGGGTGTGCCGCCGCGCAGGTCTTCCATTGTGGCGAGGGGGAAACCGAATTCGGTGGGATCAAGATCATAGGTTTTGACCGCACCCTCTTTGAGGTGGCTGATGCGATTGACGCCGCAGGTGTTGAGTTCGTCGGTGCCGCCTGCGCCGTAGATAATCATTGCGGCACGTGAACCGAGTTCCATGAGCACGTTGGCGAGCGGCTCGGTGAGCGCGGCGGCATAAACGCCCGTGAGTTGAATGTTCGCGCCCGCAGGGTTGGTGAGCGGACCAAGAACATTGAAGATCGTGCGCTGACCGATCTCCTTGCGCGGACCGATGGCGTGTTTCATGGCGGGGTGAAACTTGGCGGCGAACATAAAGCCAATGCCGATGGTGTCAATGGCGTAGGCGATCTGGTCAGGTGTGAGGTCGAGGCTGATGCCGAGCGCAGAGAGGACATCTGCTGAACCGCAATGCGATGACGCGGCGCGATTGCCATGCTTGGCAACTTTGCGCCCCGTGCCCGCAAGGACGAATGCGGCGGCGGTGGATATATTGAAGGTGTGAGCGCCATCACCGCCTGTGCCGACAATGTCGTAAATGCGTTCATCGGGGTTGGCTAGTTTCACCTTGACCGCGTTGGCGCGCATGGCGCGCACGGAGCCTGTGATCTCAGGGATGGTCTCGCCTTTCATGCGCAGCGACACCAGATAGGCGCTGACCTGCGCGGGCGTGGCTTGACCCGTCATAATGACGTTCATCGCGGCTTCGGCTTCATCGGCGGTGAGGTCGGTGCGATTAATCGTTTTGGCTATGAACGGTTTGAGCATGGACGGCTCTGTGGATGGCGGCGGGGCGATCTTGATATCGAGAAAATTCTTGAGCAGTTGTTTACCATGCTCGGTGAGAATAGACTCGGGATGAAATTGCACGCCATAGGTTGGATGCTGTTTGTGTTTGAGTGCCATGATCTCGCCTTCGGAAGTTTGCGCGACGATCTCGAGTTCGGCGGGAACGGGTTCATAGACCACGAGCGAGTGATAGCGCATGGCTTCAAACGGCGAAGGAATGTCTTTGAAGACACCCTGTCCGTTGTGCGTGACGGGCGAAGTCTTGCCGTGCATCAGGCGCGGAGCGCGATCTACCTTGCCGCCGTAGACGGCGCCGAGACATTGATGCCCGAGGCAAACGCCAAGCACGGGAATTTTTCCCGTGAAGTGTTTGATGGCTTCGGGGGAAATTCCGCCATCTTTGAGCGGTTCGCCCGGACCTGGAGAGATGACAAGTTGGTCAGGCTTGAGAGCGATCAACTCGTTCAATGAAATTTGGTCGTTGCGAAAGACCCGAATATCCGCGCCGAGTTCGCCGAGGTATTGGACGAGGTTGTAGGTGAAAGAATCATAATTATCTATTAAGGCTAACATGGGGTCTCCAAAAGGATGAAGGATGAATTATGAAGGATGAAAAAAAGCGAAAGACAACAGGCAAAAGGCGATGGTCTGCTTTCTGCATTCATCCTTCATCCTTCATAATTCATCATTTCCGAAAATATCCACTTCATCCGTAAACAAATCCAACGAATACGATAAGCCGGTCACATTGCGGACGAGTTTCATGGTCTCTTTGGCTTCGGTCTGCATACGGCGGATTCCGTTGGTGAGCACGTCGCGCGGGATGGTGGGATGCGCGAGATAATACGCGCGCTTTTCGCGGATGGGTTCAAGAAAGGCGTTGATGGCTCTGGTAAGTTTTTCCTTCACTTCCACATCGCCGACCTGTCCTTTGCGATAGCGTTCCTTGAGGTCGTCCACTTCGGCATAGGATGGATTGAATGCGTCATGATAGATGAAGACAGGATTGCCTTCCACGGTGCCAGGGTCTGTGGCCCGCAGGCGCTTGGGGTCGGTGTACATGCCTTTGACTTTTTCTTCGACGGTCTTTGCATCATCGGATAAGTAGATGGCATTGCCGAGCGACTTGGACATTTTGTTCTGTCCGTCTGTGCCGACCAGCAATGGGACTTCGCCAATAATTGGTTCTGGTTCTGGGAAAATTTCTGACCCGTAGAGATTATTGAACTTCCGCGCCATTTCGCGGGCAAGTTCTACGTGTGATTGGTTGTCACGTCCCACGGGGACAGCTTGCGCGCGTGGCAACAAAATATCAACAGCTTGAAGAACTGGATAGCCAAGCAAACCAAACGGCATGGAATCAATGTGCGCGTCGCGTGCCATGTCTTTGAGTGTGGGCATGCGTTCGAGGCGCGGAACGGTGACCAGCATTTCAAAGAGCAGATTCATTTCATACGTTTCTGGAATCGCAGATTGCACAAAGATGGTGCTGACATTCGGATCAATCCCCACGGCGAGATAGTCCAGAACAATTTCGCGGATGTAGGTTGGGATTTCTTTGATGTACTGCGGCTCAGGTTTGGTGGTCATCGTGTGCAAGTCAGCAATGATAAAAAAAGAATCATACTGATGTTGCAGGCGCACACGATTGCGAAGCGAGCCGACATAGTGACCGAGGTGCAGGCGTCCTGTGGGGCGGTCACCGGTTAATAAGCGGGGTTTGGTGTTTGGCATGGTTTGGGTTCCTTTCAAAGATAAGGATGAAGGATGAATTATGAAGGATGAAAAAAGGTCAAGGTCAAAGACAAAGGCGAAGGCGGAATGGTTTTCATTCATCCCTCATCCTTTATCCTTCATCCTTGATTTTCCGCCGCGTCTATCGCTCGTAACATCGCGCTCGCCTTGTTCACCGTCTCTTGAAACTCGGTGGACGGGTCTGAATCCGCGACGATGCCTGCGCCTGCCTGCACGCTGACCGTATTGCCGCGCCCGACCATCGTGCGGATGGCGAGGCAGGTATCCATGGCGCCGTCGAAGCCGAAGTAGCCGATCATGCCGGCATAGGCGTTGCGCGCATCAGTTTCCAATTCTGCGATGATTTCCATTGCGCGGACTTTCGGCGCGCCGCTGACTGTCCCTGCGGGGAAGGAGGCGCGGACCAAATCAAAAGCGGTCAGTTCGGGGCGCAGAGTCCCTTCGACGTGAGAGACGATGTGCATGACGTGTGAATATTTTTCAACGGTGAAGAAATCAGAAACTTTGATGGTGCCATATTCGCAGACGCGTCCGAGGTCGTTGCGCCCGAGGTCAACCAACATCACATGCTCCGCGCGTTCCTTCGGATCGGCGAGCAGGTCTTTGGCAAGCGATGCATCAGCGGCAGCATCTGCTCCTCGGGGGCGCGTCCCAGCAATCGGGCGGAGCGAGGCGGTTCTTCCTTCCAAACGCACGAACATCTCAGGCGACGATCCAACAATGTAAAGCGGTTCATCGTCCACGAGTCCGAAATCAAAAAAGAACATGTAAGGCGAAGGGTTGAGGCGGCGCACGGCGCGATAAACATCGAAAGGCTCGACGTTGGTTTCGCGGCTGAAACGCTGCGAGAGCACCACCTGAAAAATATCGCCGGCAACGATGTGCTCTTTCGCGGCAAGCACCATCCCTTCAAATTTTTCGCGCGTGAGATTCGATTTTATTTCAGAAGGCTTGACTTCAATTTTTTGCGCGGCGGGCAAAGGCTGTTGAATGCGCTCGGCAATGGCATCCAATTTTTGATTTGCGGCTTCGGCATCACCATCCAAAACATTCGCGATGAGGAAGATGGTGCGGCGCGCGTGATCGAATGCGACGATGGTATCGGCGAGTAAATAAATTCCATCGGGGATTTGAGCGCGGTTCATTTTCTCGCTAAGAGTTGGCTCAAAAAATCTGACAGATTCATATCCGAGATAGCCCACCAACCCACCCGTGAAGCGCGGCGCGTTCGGCAAGTGGACAGCGGGAAAGCGGCTCATTTCATTTTGCAAAAATATAGTTGGGTCGCCATCATGTTGCATGGTGCGTGTTTCGTTTGCGTCTTTGATTTCGATTTCACCATCGCGCAAAATATATTCCGCTCTGGGCTGAACGCCGATAAACGAATAGCGCGCAATGCGCTCGCCGCCTTCGACGGATTCCAATAAAAAGGACGCGCCGTCGCCGCGCAGTTTGAGATACAAACTGACGGGGGTTTCAAGGTCTGCCGAGACCTCGCGGATGATGGTTTGGACTTGTGTGGCTTCTAGTAACATAATTGCTCCTTCGGAAACGCAGAATGTAGAATGCGGAATGAAGAATGTTCTGACTTCTGCACTCTTCATTCTGCATTAAAACGAGACTCCCCTCTGTCCGTTGGGACGAGAGGGGAGTCTCGTGGTGCCACCCAAGTTAAACGCGTTGCTTATTAAAAAAATTTCCTGTGTGATGCACACAGGAAATCAAAGCCAGCGTCACTTTTCAGGTACGATCACCGACCAACTGATTACTGAAAACTGGTCACTGATTTATACCCTTGCCCTATAACGGGAGCGTCCCGAATTGGAATACTTGCACTTGCGTGCGTGCGTTCATCCTTTCAACTCGAAGGTCCATTCGACTTCTGCGCTTTTGCCTTGCTTTCAGAACTTCTGCTTGGCTCTCTGGAAATCGCTTTGAAGTGTACTCGTCCTCGTCGGTGTTTTTGGTTTATGTTGGGCGGGATTTTATGTCAGAGAGCGGGATGTGTCAAGACTTTGGGCTAACAGACTTTGGGCTAACACACCAGATTTAGATCCTTGACTTTTTATATTCGTTTCGATATAATGTTAGGTCGCTGTCCAAATGGGACAGTTTAAATCGTTTCATAACCTAGCCAAGATCAGGAGAGAAGAATGGCATCTTCTTTGCCCCAAAAAACTTACGCACGTATCCCAGTAAAGTTGAATCTTCCGAACTTAATAGAAGTGCAGCTTGATTCATTTGAAAGACTCAAAAAGGAAGGTTTAAACGACCTCTTCCACGAAATATCACCCATTGAGTCTTACAACAAAGGAATGAAGCTGTTTTTCCCGAGCCGCGGTCCCGAATCGCAGCAGTGGGGACTTAAGTATTGGTTTGGAGAACCCAAGCATACGATTGAAGAATGTGTTGAGCGTGATCTTACATACGCCAGCCCTTTGTATGTTTCTGTTCTCCTAGCTGGTCCAGATGTCCCAGAACCGATCAAGCAGGATATCTTCCTCGGCGATTTTCCTGAGATGACCGATAAAGGCACGTTCATTATAAATGGTACTGAACGTGTGGTGGTCTCTCAGTTGATTCGTTCTCCCGGTGTTTATTTTGAGGCGCCCTCTGATCGTGCGACCGGTCGTCCACTTGCGATGGCGAAACTCATCCCCGATCGTGGGGCATGGATGGAGTTTGAGACACGCAAGTCAGACTATATTATCTTGAAATTTAACCGCAAACGAACGGTTCCTATTACTGTTTTCTTGCGTGCTCTCGCTGCTGTAGACGATGGAATTAAGGAATCTCCCATCAAGTTCGGCACAGACGAAGAGATTCTCTCCATTTTCAAGGATGTAGATAACAACCCAGAGCGCATGTTTATAGCGTCTTCACTCAAGCAGGAGCCCGATTGGAGTCTTTCCAATCAATCAATTCCCAATGCTGCACTGATTGAGTTTTTCAAAAAGATGCGTCCTGGTGATCCAGCTACACTAGACAATGCTCGTCAGTTCCTTGAAGAACAATTGTTTGATCAGCGCCACTATGATCTTGAGCGCGTGGGTCGTTACAAACTAAATCAAAAGCTTGATCTGAACATTCCCATTCCGCATCGCACTGTTTCAAAGAGTGATGTAATTCGCTTGATTCGCCGCATGATCCAGATTAATAATGGCGCCGAACGACCCGATGATATTGACCATTTGGGTAATCGTCGCGTTAAGACGGTGGGGGAGTTGATCCAGAACAAATTGCGTATCGGTCTGCGCCGTATGGAACGTGTAATCAAGGAGCGCATGTCCATTCGTGACCAGGAACAGTTGTCGCCGGTTACATTGGTCAATATTCGCCCCGTGGTTGCTGCTTTGCGCGAATTTTTTGGCTCTTCGCAGCTTTCGCAGTTTATGGATCAAACCAATCCGCTGGCTGAATTACGTCACAAACGTACTCTTTCTGCGCTGGGACCCGGTGGTCTTCGCCGTGAGCGCGCTGGTTTTGATGTGCGCGATGTCCATCGCTCTCATTATGGACGTATTTGCCCAATTGAAACGCCTGAAGGCCCGAACATTGGACTTATTGGTCGTCTTGCTTCGTTTGCTCGTGTAAATGAATATGGCTTTATTGAAACACCTTACCGTAGAGTGTATAAAACATTACTTTCAAATGACGAGCGTTTGGAAGGGCGTACTTTACGTGAGGATATTTACGATCCTAAGAGTGAGGAATTGCTTTTCAAATCCGGAACTCTTGTCGACGCAAAAGTTTCAAAGAGGCTTTCTAAATTCGAAAGTGAAGCAAGTATTGTTCCGTATGTTTCTGATGAAATTATATATCTTTCAGCAGATGCAGAGGATAAATTTACTATTGCCCAAGCTAATGCTCATTTGACTGCAAGTAAAGAGTTTTCTCGTGAGCGCATCTCTTGTCGATACCATTCTGGCTTCATGTTCTCCGGTTCAGAAACAATTGATTATATGGATGTAGCTCCGCATCAGGTTGTTGGTATTAGCGCGGCGCTGATCCCATTCCTTGAACATGATGACGCCAACCGCGCGCTCATGGGATCGAACATGATGGCGCAGGCTGTTCCGTTGGTGCGTCCTGAAACTCCGCTTGTCTCTACGGGAATGGAAGGTCATGCGGCGCTTGACTCAGGTCAGGTCGTTGTTGCTGACGCAGATGGCGAAGTTGTATCCGTCACCGGGGCAACCATCACGGTCAAGGAAAAGAAAAGCGGAAATCACGTTTATCAATTACGCAAGTACCAGCGTTCCAATCAAAGCACATGTATTGACCAGCGCCCGTCTGTTGTCAAAGGACAATTGGTCAGGGCTGGCGATATCATTGCCGATTCTTCCTCAACTGACAACGGGCAGCTTGCCCTTGGGCAAAATGTAGTTGTTGCTTTCCTCTCGTGGGAAGGCGGCAACTTTGAAGATGCCATTCTGCTCTCTGAGCGTTTGGTTCAGGAAGACCGCTTTACTTCAGTTCATATTGAAAAGCATGAAGTGGAAGCGCGTGATACCAAACTCGGACCCGAAGAAATTACCCGTGACATCCCCAATGTGGGCGATGATGCGATCAAAGACCTCGACGAGAATGGAATTATTCGCATTGGCGCAGAAGTTGGTCCGAATGACATTCTTGTCGGCAAGATCACACCCAAAGGCGAAAAAGAGCTCACGCCTGAAGAACGCCTGTTGCGCGCCATCTTTGGCGAAAAATCTCGCGATGTGAAAGATACCTCCTTGCGGATGCCTCATGGCGAGCGCGGCAAAGTTGTTGATGTAAAAGTATTCACCCGTGAAGACAACTCTGACCTCTCGGCTGGTGTAGATATGATGGTGCGTGTTTCTGTAGCGCAACGCCGTAAGATTACAGCAGGGGATAAGATGGCGGGACGTCATGGTAACAAAGGCGTGGTTTCCAAGGTTGTACCTGTCGAAGATATGCCGTTCCTTGAAGATGGTACACCCGTTGATCTCATCTTGAATCCGTTGGGCGTGCCTGGTCGTATGAATATCGGTCAGGTTTTGGAAGTCCATCTTGGTTGGGCAGCGAAGCGTATGGGCTTCCGTGCCATTACGCCTGTGTTTGACGGCGCAACCGAAGAGCAGATCGAGGCAGAGCTTGCTCGCGCCTGGATCATGGATCAATCTTGGAAAGAATCTGCTGAACGTGCCTGGGAATGGCTCAAAGCGCAGGAGTACGATCCAAATACCATTCAGGATGACGATGAGGTTCGACGCTTATACCTTGAGCATTGGCTTGGCAAGCGGAAATATGATGTCTACAGTTTGAATGATTCTGATTACGCGCGTCATGCCACAGCCAAAGAATGGTTGCGCGATAAGGGCTACGCCAAGCCCGAAGAGATTCTGCTTGATGACCGCGATGTGGCGAATCCTGATCCAGAAGTAGATGAGATTACAGTTAAAGCTTGTTTGCGCTTGTGGATGGAAACCAATGGAGTTACGCGACGCGTCGCAGAAGATAAAATCCACGAAACCGCGCAGGAATTGGCTAAAGAAAAAGGCTTGCCGTTACCCACGCTCGGCAAGCAAACTTTGCGCGATGGTAAACTTGGACTTCCGTACGATCAACCCGTCACTGTTGGCGTGATGACCATCCTCAAGCTTCATCACCTTGTTGAGGATAAAGTCCATGCTCGTTCCACTGGACCTTACAGTTTGGTTACGCAGCAGCCACTTGGCGGTAAAGCGCAGTTCGGTGGTCAACGCTTTGGTGAAATGGAAGTGTGGGCGCTTGAAGCATATGGGGCCGCTCATACGCTCCAGGAAATGCTCACAGTCAAATCGGATGATGTTCAGGGTCGCGTAAATACGTACGAGGCGATCGTGAAAGGTGAGCCGATTGAAGAGCCGAGTATCCCCGCGTCGTTCCGCGTGCTTGTAAAAGAGCTGCAGTCCCTCGGACTGGCCGTCGAAGCGATTAATGAAAGCGGAGAAATAGTCAAGTTCGGTAAGGATGATGAGAAAGCGCATCCTCCAAAACATGATACCGGACTCCTCAGTCTTGGCGAACATCGGTCTGGAAAGAAATAGAAATTCCCATTGACGCAAAAGGTACGGCGTGATAAACTAATCAGCCGTTGCCCAGAAATCAAGAGTGGCTTTATTCCCCACTCGACTCATTGGCAGCTACAAATGAGGCCATCAGGAATTGTTGTTGATGGTCTTATTTCTTGCGAATATTCAAATGAAATCATAAAAGAATTTGTAATCGGAGGCGGTTATGCCGACAGTAAATCAAATGGTCCGCAAGGGCCGCAAGAATAGTAAGGCAAAAAGCAAGGCCCCAGCACTGCAGTTCACTTTGAACAGTTTTAAGCAGCGCCGTGTACGACAGGACAAAGGTGCGCCTCAGAAACGTGGCGTTTGTACCGTTGTACGTACCATGACTCCTAAAAAACCAAACTCAGCGTTGCGCAAAATTGCGCGTGTGCGTCTGACCAATGGAATTGAAGTCACGGCTTACATTCCAGGTGAAGGTCACCAGTTGCAAGAGCACTCTGTGGTGTTAGTGCGTGGTGGTCGTGTGAAAGATCTGCCTGGTGTGCGCTATCACATTGTGCGTGGTTCTCTCGATACTACCGGTGTTGCCAATCGTAAGCAGGGCCGTTCAAAATATGGCGCGAAGCGTCCTAAGTAATCTATAGATGGAGTAAAGCATGCGTAGAGCAAAACCTGAGAAACGGGAAATTCTTCCCGATAGCCGTTTTAATAGCATCAACGTGCAGACCATGGTCCAGCATGTACTTAAGAGTGGCAAGAAAAGCACAGCTGTCCGCTTGATCTATGATGCGATGGATTTAATTAAAGAACGTACTGAGAAAAATCCCTTAGATGTTTTCGATGGTGCGCTTAAAAATGTTGGACCTGCAATGGAAGTACGCCCACGTCGTGTGGGTGGTGCTACATATCAGGTGCCTATGGAAGTTTCATCAGACCGCCGCATGACCTTGGCGCTGCGTTGGATACTTGCTGCGGCTCATGATCGTTCTGGTAAGTCGTTTTCCGATAAACTTGCTTCTGAATTGATTGACGCCTCCAATGAAACCGGCTCTGCTATTCGTAAACGTGACGAAACCCATAAAATGGCAGAAGCTAACCGCGCTTTTTCTCATTACCGCGTTTAGTTTTCAGTAATATTTTTATAATATCTTTTCTTTTAATAAGGAAGTAGTTAGTATGGCACGCGAGCATCCGCTGGAAAAATACAGAAATATAGGCATTATTGCCCACATTGACGCCGGGAAAACAACAACCACCGAGCGCATCATGTTCTATACAGGCATGACGCATCGGATTGGGTCTGTTGATGATGGCACGACAGTAACCGACTGGATGGTTCAAGAACGCGAACGTGGTATTACCATTGTTTCGGCGGCTGTATCAGCGGAATGGAAGGGTTATCAAGTCAATATTATTGATACACCTGGTCATATTGACTTCACTGCTGAAGTTCAACGATCTTTGCGTGTGTTGGATGGCGGGGTTGTTGTTTTTGACGCTGTACAAGGTGTTGAACCGCAATCTGAAACTGTGTGGCGTCAGGCCGATCGTTATGGCGTGCCGCGCATTTGTTTTGTTAATAAAATGGATCGAGTTGGCGCTTCGTTTGAGCGTACTATCGAAACAATTATTGATCGCTTAGGTGCCAACCCAATCCCGATGCAAATCCCCATTGGATTTGAGGCAACTTTCAAGGGAGTAGTAGACCTGCTTACAATGAAAGCTGTTATTTGGGAAGACGACCTAGGTAAAGATCCCCATATCGTTGAAATTCCAGAAGATCTCAAAGAACAAGCTCAGCAATACCGTGCAAAGATGGTTGAGAAGATCGCTGAACTTGACGATGAATTGACAATGAAATTCCTTGAGGCTCAGGAAATCAGCATAGAAGAACTCAAGCTTGCTCTTCGCAAGGGTGTTCTTGCCAATAAGACCGCACCTGTATTCTGTGGCTCTTCCTTGAAAAATAAAGGTGTGCAGGTTCTGCTTGACGCAGTAGTTGATTATCTTCCTTCCCCAGCGGACAAGCCAACTATCACAGTGTCTGAACCTGGTAACCCAGAAAACACCTTTGATATTTCCGCAACAGATGATGGACCTTTAGGCGCATTAGTATTTAAGATCGTAACCGATCCTTATGTGGGACGTCTTGCTTATGTCCGTGTTTACTCTGGTGTCTTGAGTCAGGGGCAAACGGTGCAGAATACGACCAAAAAAGGAAAAAAAGAGCGTATTGGACGTTTGATTCGTATGCATGCCGATCATCGCGAAGATGTGCCTGAAATACTTTCTGGCGACATTGGTGCAGTGTTGGGCTTCAAGGATAGTTTCACGGGTGATACACTTTGTGATGCGACTCCTCTTGTTCTTGAAACTATTTCTTTCCCCGAGCCAGTTATCTCTATCGCCATTGAGCCCAAGAGTTCTGCTGACCAGGAAAAAATGGGAGAAGCCCTACGTAAGTTGTCTGAAGAAGATCCTACGCTTCACGTAAACACAGATGAGGACTCGGGTCAGACCATCCTTAGGGGTATGGGTGAGTTGCATCTCGATATTATTGTAGATCGTTTGTTGCGCGAATTCAGAGTCCAGGCAAATGTCGGTGCTCCACGCGTTGCGTTTCGTGAGTCGATTACGAGAGCGGTTAAGGAAGTTAATTACAAGTATGCTAAACAATCTGGTGGTAAAGGTCAATACGGACATGTTGTATTTTCCATGGAGCCAGGTGAACGTGGAAGCGGTATTGTATTTTTAAATAAAATTGTGGGTGGTTCTATTCCCAAAGAATTTATCGGACCAATTGAGAAGGGTGTTAAAGAAGCCTCTGAAGGTGGCGTGCTTGCTGGATACCCTGTTGTTGACATAAAAGTCACATTAATCGATGGCTCTTTCCATGAAGTTGACTCAAATGAAATGGCATTCAAGATGGCTGCAATTATGGGCTTCAAAGAAGGTGTCCAAAAAGGGCATCCGATTTTGCTTGAGCCGATGATGAAAGTCGAAGTTGTTGTTCCAGAAGAATACCTTGGCGATGTGATGGGGCAGATCAATAGTCGTCGTGGCTTGATCCAGGGTATGGAAGTTCGTCTTGGCAACGCACAGGCAGTTAAAGCAATGGTTCCGTTGGCAGAAATGTTTGGGTACGCTACCCAACTTCGCTCTGCAACACAGGGACGCGGTGTTTTTAACATGGAATTTGACCACTATGCGCCAGTATCGCAGTCAGTGGCTGAAGAGATTTTAAAAGCATAATTGTTCTTATCTAATTAAGGAGTTTCACTATGGCGAAGGTAAAATTTGACCGCAACAAACCGCATCTGAACGTAGGGACCATGGGTCATATTGATCATGGCAAGACGACATTGACGGCGGCGATCACAAAAGTAGCAGGCTTCTCAGGTCAAGCAGATTTCAAGGCGTATGACCAGATTGACAACGCACCGGAAGAAAAAGCGCGCGGTATTACGATCAATATTGCGCATGTAGAATACCAGACAGACAAACGGCACTATGCCCATGTGGACATGCCAGGACATCGTGACTACATCAAGAACATGATTACCGGCGCGGCGCAGGTGGATGGCGCCATTCTGGTCGTGGCGGCACCCGATGGACCGATGCCCCAGACGCGAGAGCATGTGTTGCTCGCCCGTCAGGTGGAAGTGCCCTCGATCGTCATCTTCCTGAACAAAGTGGATATGATGGATGATCCCGAACTGCTCGAATTGGTGGAGCTTGAATTGCGCGAACTGCTGACCAGCCAGGGCTTCCCCGGCGACACCACCCCGATCGTGCGTGGTTCAGCCAAGATCGCGTTGGAAAGCACCAGCACGGACAAGAACGCGCCGGAGTATGCTTGTATTCATGAATTATTGCGCGTGGTGGACGAATACATCCCCGAGCCGAAACGTGATACAGACAAACCGTTCATGATGTCGGTGGAAGACGTGTTCTCGATCAAGGGACGCGGCACCGTAGTGACGGGGCGTATTGATCGCGGCATCATCAAGATTGGAGAACCGATCGAGATCATCGGCTTGCGCGAAACCAAGAACTCGGTTGTGACTGGCGTGGAAATGTTCCACAAGTTGTTGGATGAAGGTCGTGCAGGAGACAACGTAGGACTGTTGCTGCGCGGCATTGAACGTGAAGACGTGGAGCGTGGACAGGTATTAGCCAAGCCGAAGTCGATCACACCGCACAAGAAGTTTTTAGCGGAAGTGTACGTATTGAAGAAGGAAGAAGGTGGTCGTCACAAGGCGTTCTTTAGTGGCTATCGACCGCAGTTCTACATCCGCACGATGGATGTAACAGGCGACATCACCCTGCCGGAAGGCGTGGAGATGGTGATGCCCGGAGACAACGTCAACCTGACGGTTGAGTTGATTGTGCCTGTTGCACTTGAACAGGGTTCCAAGTTCGCTATTCGTGAAGGCGGTCTGACCGTCGGCGCGGGTGTCGTAACTAAGATGCTTGCGTAATAGGTGAGAGATGATGGCAAAACAGAAAATCCGTATCCGTCTTAAAGCTTATGATCATCGTGTTCTTGATCAATCCGCCAAGCGAATTGTTGAAACTGCCGAACGTACTGGTGCCCAAGTTGTTGGTCCCGTACCCTTGCCAAGCAAGATAGAACGCTTTACAATACGTCGCTCGGCATTTATTGACAAGGACTCGCATGAGCACTTTGAGATACGTACCCACAATCGTTTGATTGATGTTCTGGATCCAGATTCAAAGACGATTGATATGTTGATGCGTTTGAACCTGCCTGCAGGTGTCGATATTGAGATCAAGATTTAATTACTTAACTTAATAACCGCATAAATAGATTTGCGGATTATTTTGAGACAGCGCAAGAGTAGGTCTGGTTGTAGAACCGATATAACCGCTTCGCACCAGACCATCTGACTGCACTGCACGGAGATGATGCGGCCGTCGCCCCGGCTGGCAGTCTCGTCAATACCTTCTAAAGGAGAAAATTGAGTATGTTGAAAGGGCTAATTGGAAAGAAGATTGGCATGACCCAGATCTTCGATGAGCAAGGTGTTGCCTATACGGTAACACTCATCGAAGCTGGGCCATGTTACGTTACCCAGGTTCGCATGCCGGAGAAAGAAGGCTATTCTGCGGTACAACTGGGCTTTGGCGAAGTGCATCCCAAACGTCTTACGGGCGGTGAAATGGGACACTTAAAGGCCAATGAGATTTCCCCTATGCGTTTCTTGCGCGAGTTTCGTTCTAAAGACCATGGACTAAATGTCGGCGACAAATTAACTGTTGTTGATGCTTTTGCCGTTGGTGAGCGTGTGGATGTGATTGGCGTTAGCAAAGGCAAGGGCTTTGCCGGTGTTGTAAAACGCTATCATTTCCATGGTATGAATGCCACACACGGTACATCTGACCGTAATCGTGCGCCCGGTTCTAGTGGATCGGGTACTACGCCAGGTCGCGTCTATAAAGGACACCGCAACTCGGGTCATATGGGTGTGGATCGCGTCACCGCTCAGAATATCAAGATTGTTATGGTGGATGCGGAACGGAATCTGCTCGCCGTCAATGGCGCGGTTCCCGGTGGTAAGGGCGGCCTCGTCATGATCAAGGAAGCGCGCAAGCAATAAGTGCGCAGGAAACGGGAGCCAAATAACCATGAAAGTAGATGTTCTTGATTTGAAGGGTATAAAAATTCGCGAAATGGAATTGCCCGCGATTATTTTTGAAGCCCCTGTAAACGTAGACCTGATGCATCAGGCTTATACCCGCCAGATGGCGAATGCTCGTCTCGGTACACATCAGACTAAGGTTCGCTCAGAAGTCAGGGGTGGTGGTCGAAAGCCGTTTAAGCAGAAAGGCACCGGTCGCGCTCGCCAGGGTTCTACCAATGCTGCACAGTGGGTTGGTGGTGGCCGTATTCATACACCGCATCCCCGCAGCTACGAACAGAGCATGCCTAAGAAAATGCGTCAGGCTGCACTCCGCTCTGTTTTATCTGTGAAAGCTGCTGAAGCTGGTATTGTTGTAGTGGATGATTTTGATATCAAAGAGACCAAGACTCGCCAGATGGCAGAGACTTTAGTCAATTGGGTTGGCACATCTAGTGTGTTGGTTCTGATGCCTGTCAAAGACCAAAATTATGATAATGTAATGCGCTCTGCTAGTAATATTGAGAGTGCCAAAATTTTGCTCGCAAGTTATTTGAATGTGCGCGATGTACTAAGTTTTCAAAAAGTCGTCCTGCCGCTCAAGACAATTGATGCGCTCGTAGCGCATCTCGGATAGGAGAGAGACATGACTACTATTTATGATGTCCTCGTCCGCCCTTTGATAACTGAGAAATCCAGCTATCAGTCCGGAAAGCTTGGTCAATATGTTTTTGTTGTTGCGGATGCCGCAACTCGTACCATGGTGAAGGATGCAGTGGAAACTCTTTTTGATGTCACTGTGGCGCGCGTGAACATTCTTAATGCGCCTGCGAAACGCGGGCGACGAACTAAAAGCCGCCGTATGTTAGTACGACGTCCTTCATTCAAAAAGGCAATTGTGACCCTTGCTGAGGGAAGCAAATCCCTTGAAATATTTGAAGGGGTGCAATAATGGCAGTTAAAAAATACAAACCAGTAACACCCGGTATGCGCGATATGACCGGTTATACGTTTGAAGAAATTACCAAAAGCACTCCCGAACGTTCTTTGTTGATAAATAGACAAAGACACGGAGGCCGTAATGCCCAGGGTCGTGTTACGGTTCGACATCGTGGCGGTGGCGCTCGCCGTTTCATTCGTATTGTGGATTTCAAGCGTGAAAAGTATGGCATCCCTGCAAAAGTAGCAGCAGTTGAATACGATCCAAATCGTACTGCACGCCTTGCTCTTCTTTTCTATGTGGATGGTGAGAAACGATACATCATTGCGCCTCTGGATCTGAAAGTTGGCGACACTGTTATGTCTGGACCCACTGCTGAAATTCGCCCTGGTAACTCCCTTCCCATTAGCAATATTCCGATCGGAACTTTGATCCACAATATTGAAATGAAAGCAGGCAAGGGCGCGCAGATGGTTCGTTCGGCAGGCGGTGCGGCACAGTTGCTTGCTAAAGAAGGTGACTTTGCCCAGATTCGTATGCCCTCCGGTGAAGTACGCCTCATTCACCAGGTCTGTTATGCCACAATTGGTCAGGTTGGAAATCTTGATCATAGCAATGTTAAATTGGGCAAGGCAGGTCGGAAGCGTCACTTGGGCATTCGTCCCACCGTTCGTGGTACTGCGATGAGTCCACGTGACCATCCACACGGTGGTGGTGAAGGTCGCCAGCCAATCGGTCTTGCTGGTCCCAAGAGCCCGTGGGGTAAACCCACTCTCGGCAAGAAGACTCGCCGTAATAAGAAGACCGATCAGTACATCGTGCGCCGTCGCAATAAGACGAGCCGTTAAGAATTAGACGAGGTACGTATATATGTCAAGATCATTGAAAAAAGGCCCTTTTATTGAGACGAAGCTTCTCAAGCGTATTGAGGCTATGAATCAGAAAAATGAAAAGAAAGTCATCCGCACTTGGAGTCGTCCCTCTGTGATTTTCCCTCAGATGGTTGGACATACCATTGCAGTGCATGATGGACGCCGCCATGTGCCGATCTACATTACCGAAAACATGGTCGGTCATCGTTTGGGCGAATTTGCCCCGACGCGTACATTCCGCGGTCACCAGACCAGCGAGAAAGCCTCTGCGGCGTAAGGAGTGAGATATGAGCGATATTCATGCAAAAATTAGTAATCTCTCCCTTTCTGCGCAGAAGGTCCGCCTCGTGATTGATATGGTACGTGGTAAAAGCGCAAACGAAGCTTTGGAAATCCTGCGCTTTGTAAATAAACGTGCTGCATTGCCTGTGCAAAAATTAGTCGCCTCTGCGGTGGCAAATGCCGAAGAAAATTTTGGTGTAAGCCGTGACGATCTGATCGTAGCCAAGATCACAGCCGATGAAGCGCCTACTCGCAAGTGGAGACGTTTTGGTGCTCGCGGACGGTTCAAGCCGATACTGCGCCGTTCTTCACATGTGTCCATTGTATTACGCGAGCGCGGAGCTTAAGGAGAATTTTATGGGTCGTAAAGTACATCCTATTGGTTTTCGTTTAGGAATCAATCAACCTTGGGGCGGTCGTTGGTTTGCCGAAGGCGCTCAGTATCGTCAGCAATTGCACCAGGATTTTGCCATTCGAACTTTGTTGATTGGTAAGTTTTCCAAGGGTGGCGCTGCTGCTGACGCAAAAGTCCGCGTGCTTCGCAAGCAAATGCCCGATGCAGTGAAAGACGGTAAGGCAGGTATCTCCCGCATTGACGTGGAGCGCACACCTGGTAAAGTCCGCATTTCAATTCATACTGCCAAGCCTGGCATTTTAATTGGACGCAAAGGCGAAGGCGTGAAAAAGATCCGCCAGGCACTTGAAACATTGGTTGGCAAGAAGGTCGAGTTGGATATCAAAGAGATATCTTCGCCCGATACAGACGCCATGTTGGTTGCCAAGAACATTGCCGATCAGCTTGAACGTCGTATTGCTTACCGTCGCGCAATGAAACGTGCTATCCAGCAAGCCATGAAGCAGGGCGCCCAAGGGATTAAGATCCTGGTTGGTGGACGTCTTGGCGGCGCAGAAATGTCTCGTGACGTGTGGTTGCGTGAAGGCCGCGTGCCTTTGCAAACATTGCGTGCTAATCTTGATTTTGCATTAACCGAAGCCTCAACTACGTATGGTCAAGTCGGTGTCAAAGTCTGGATCTACAAGGGCGAAGTTGTACCTGATGTGGAAGAAAAAGTCGAAGCAACAGAAGGCGTGTACGTCAGCGAGTAATCGCGACGTCGCTTTGAGATGAGGTTTTTGATATGTTGATGCCGAAACGTGTAAAGTGGCGTAAGCAGATGCGTGGTCGCATGACAGGTAAAGCTCTCCGCGGTGCGGAAGTTTCCTTCGGCGAATTTGGTCTGCAGGCGTTGGAACCGGGTTGGATTACCGCCCGCCAAATTGAAGCGGCTCGTCGCACGATCGTTCGTGGGATGAAGCGTCGCGGTAAAGTTTGGATTCGTATTTTCCCATACAAACCATTCACACACAAGCCGCCCGAAACCCGCATGGGTTCTGGTAAAGGCAACGTGGAATACTATGTTGCTCCAGTTAAGCCTGGTCGTGTAATGTTCGAAGTGGGTGGTTTGCCCGCAGAGATCGCATTGGCGGCTTTGAAAAGCGCACAGTACAAATTCTCCATTAAGACCAAAGTCGTGGGTCGCCACGCAGGAGGAGAATAAATTATGAAAGCAATGAAAGTAGAAGAAGTCCGTAAACTGGCGGCGGAAGAAATTCGTACAAAACTCACGGATTCGCACGACGAGTTGATGAAGTTGCGCTTTCAACAGGTAACTGGTCAATTGACCGACTCCAGTCACTTGCGAACCCTGCGTCGTAACATCGCCCGCATGGAAACGATCCTGCGCGAGACAGAACGCGCCGCTGTGGAAGGTGCATAATGAATAATCGTCGTCGTATGACTGGTGTAGTTACCAGTAACAAAATGACCAAAACCGTTGTTGTGGAAATCACGCGCAAGTATCGGCACCCGCTTTATAAGAAGGTGGTGTTCTCCAGTACACGTGTGAAGGCACATGATGAGATTGGCTGTCAGATTGGTGATCAGGTCGAGATCGTCGAGACCCGCCCGTTATCTCGTGATAAGCGTTGGGCTGTTGAAGCCGTCGTCAAGCGCGAGACGCGTACTGCTGATCAAGGCGTAGGAGAATAAGTCATGATTCAACAGGAGTCTCGATTAAAAGTCGCCGATAATACAGGCGCGCGCGAACTGCTTGTAATTCACGTCTTGGGTGGTTCCAGTCGTAGATATGGATCGATCGGTGATGTAGTGGTTGCAACTGTGAAAGCCGCCGCACCGCAAGGTTCAGTAAAGAAAAGTGAAGTTGTAAAAGCTGTCATCGTTCGTTGCACGAAGGAATGGCGCCGCGAAGATGGTTCATACATCCGCTTTGATGATAACGCCGCGGTCATTCTAGATGCTGATGGCGAAAACCCGAGGGGCACTCGTATCTTTGGACCCGTGGCGCGTGAATTGCGTGATATGGGTTACATGAAGATCGTGTCGCTAGCCCCGGAAGTGCTGTAGGAGCAAAGAATGAAAGTAAAGATTCGAAAAGGCGATACAGTAGAAGTGATCAGCGGCCGCCTCGAAGATAAAGGCAAACGTGGTGAGGTTATTAATGTTATTCTTGATGACCGCCGCGTGGTTGTTCAAGGTGTGAATATTCGTATCAAACACCAGAAGCAAGTTCAGACACAGGCAGGTCGCAATATGAACCCGGGCCGAATCCAGTTTGAAGGGCCGATTGACATTTCAAATGTCATGCTTGTTTGCCCGAAATGCAGTGAGCCTACCCGTGTCAGTGTTCAACGTGACGATGAAGGTGCTCATCGTGTTTGCAAGAACTGTGAGGCCACGATCGACTAGGCCGTGGAGCAGATAAATATGAATAGAATGCAAGAACTCTATAATAACGAAGTGGCCCCGGCCCTGTTCAAGTCGTTCGGTTTGAAGAATGTTATGCAGGTGCCGCGCATTGAAAAGATCGTTTTGAACATTGGTCTTGGCGAAGCGATGGATAACCCCAAAGTGCTTGATGCTGCAACTGCGGACCTGATGCAGATCACCGGTCAAAAGCCTGTGCAGACAAAGGCACGTAAAAGCATTGCTAACTTCAAGTTACGTGAAGGTCGTCTTATCGGCGCGAAAGTAACTTTACGAGGTCCCCGCATGTGGGCCTTTATAGACCGTCTCTTAAACATTGCCCTGCCTCGTGTGCGTGATTTTCGTGGTGTTTCAGCGAACGCATTTGACGGCCGTGGAAATTACACATTAGGTCTCAAGGATCAGTTGGTTTTCCCCGAGATCGAATATGACAAAATTGATAAATTGCGCGGTATGGAGATCACCATCGTGACCTCTGCCAAAAGTGATGATCAGGCGCGCGCATTGTTGAAATTGCTCGGAATGCCGTTCAGTAGCAAGAAGGAAGCTTAACCTATGGCAAAGAAATGTATGCAGTATCGTGAACTGCGCCGCAAGTATGCTGTGCAAGTGCGGAATCGCTGTCAACGTTGTGGACGCCCGCGCGGTTTTATCCGTCGCTTTGGTTTGTGCCGAATTTGCTTCCGTGAATTGGCTTTAACGGGCAAAATCCCTGGCGTCGTGAAGGCGTCCTGGTAGCCCCAGGTGGAGGTAGATCATGTCATTTACTGATCCGATCGCTGATATGTTGACCCGCATTCGCAATGCTGTGCTCGCAGGACATGCTCAGGTTGCAATGCCCAACTCGAAGATTAAAGTAGAGATTGCTAAAATCCTAAAGGATGAAGGTTTTCTCGAAGGTTTTGAAGTGGTGGAAGGCGAACGCGAGGTACAAAAAGTCCTGCGCGTGAAACTTAAGTATGTTGGTGAACGTCGCCAACGACGTGCAGTGCTTTCTGGTCTGGAACGTGTAAGCAAGCCAGGCCGCCGCATCTACACCAAGAAGACGGACATTCCGTGGGTGCTCTCAGGTATTGGCGTTGCCATTATCTCTACCCCCAAGGGTGTCATGACCGGCGTACGCGCTCGACAGTTGGGCGTGGGCGGCGAGATCATCTGCAAGGTGTGGTAGGAGGTTTATCGTGTCTCGCATTGGTCGTTTGCCCGTAGATATCCCGAGTGGCGTGCAGGTAGACGTGGATGGTTTTGATGTCCGCGTCAAGGGTCCGAAGGGTGAGTTAAAGAGATCGTTCTCTCAATTGATTGGTATCAAGATGGAGAATAATCAATTAAACATCACTCGTAATTCGGAAAATCCCGCAGAACGCGCTCTGCATGGTACCACTCGCGCCGTGATTGCAAATATGATTCACGGAGTTAGCAAGGGTTTTGAAGTTGTCCTCCAAGTTGAAGGCGTGGGATACCGCGCTGAAATGGAAGGGAAGAACCTCGCCCTGTTTGTTGGTTATTCACATCCAGTTAAGATGGAACCCCCAACTGGTGTGTCATTTGAAACAGATGCGAAAACCCGCCTAATCAAAGTGTTGGGTTTCGATAAAGAACTTGTTGGACAAGTTGCCGCGAACATTCGCAAGGTGCGTCCGCCTGAGCCTTATCATGGCAAGGGTTTGCGTTACCTGGGTGAACGTGTTCGTCGTAAAGCCGGTAAAGCCGGAAAAGGAGCCAAGTAAGCCATGGCTAAGAAGAATCGTTCTTTGGCTCGTGAACGTCGCCACGTGCGAGTACGCAAAGTTGTGGTTGGCACAACTGCCCGTCCGCGCTTGAATGTGTTCAAGAGCATTTCTGGGATTTATGCCCAGATTATTGATGATAGTCAAAGCAACACCCTAATCTCCGCCTCTACCGTTGATAATGAACTGCGTGAGCAGGTGAAGGGTATGAAAAAGACCGAACAGGCCAAAGTCATTGGAAAAGCAGTGGCTGAGCGTGCCAAATCCAAGGGTATCACGTCTGTTGTATTTGACCGTGGTGGCTTCCGCTATGTCGGGCGTGTTAAAGCTTTGGCTGACGGCGCGCGTGAAGGCGGCTTGCAATTCTAGAAGTTGTAGTAACAACTTAAGTTGTTACTACGTTACTGGAGAAAGATATGGCAGAAAAGAAATTTGAAAAGCAACAGCTTGAGGTGCAGGACGGTTTTGAAGAGCGCGTGATTGAAATTGCCCGCGTTGCGAAAGTCGTCAAAGGTGGTCGCCGCTTCCAGTTCCGCGTGACAGTTGTTGTTGGCGATAAAAAAGGCACAGTGGGCATGGGCGTTGGGAAGGCTAATGCCGTCCCCGATGCAATGCGCAAGGCTTCTGAACGCGCCCGCAAAGATTTACGTGTAATGAACCTCTTTGGTACTACCATTCCGCACGAATCATTGGGCAGAGTGGCTGGAGCCAAGGTTTTCATCAAGCCCGCATCTGCTGGAACCGGCGTTATTGCAGCTGGTGGTGTGCGTGCTGTATTGGAAGTAGCTGGCGTGCGTGATATTCTCACCAAATCCATGGGAAGCGCCAATGTCCTTAACGTGGTTATGGCAACCTTTGGCGCGTTGGATGGCTTGCGCTCACCAGCAGTTGAAGCAGCTCGACGTGGTAAGCGCACAGAAGAGTTGTTGCCTTTCTGGGAACGGAGGAAACAACATGTCTAAGCAAGATACTTCTGAAAAGATTTTGCGTGTGACCTGGGTTAAGAGTGATATCGGTTTTCCCAAGGATCAAAAAGCCACAGTTAAAGCGCTTGGCTTGCGCCGTTTGCATCAAACTGTTGAGCATAAGGATACACCCGCCTTGCGCGGAATGTTAAGAAAAATCATCCATTTGCTCAAGATCGAAGAGTAGGTTGAATATGAAACTTCACGATCTCGTACCCAATGTTGGGTCAAAAAAGAATCGAAAACGCGTGGGTCGCGGTATCTCGGCAGGTCAAGGTAAGACTGCCGGACGCGGTACTAAAGGCGCAGGTGCGCGTTCCGGCGAAGGCGGTCACGCTTATCGTCAGGGTGGTAACCTGCCCTTCTTCCGACGCCTGCCATTCTTGCGTGGCGAAGGATTTACCCCGCCAAATCAGGTCTTCTATAATGAGGTTAACCTCGACCAGCTTTCGCAGTTCTTTAAAGCTGATGCAGATGTAACCCCAGAAGCCCTCGACCAAGCTCACCTTATACGTGACTCGCGTAACCCCATAGTCGTGCTTGGCCGTGGTGAAATGACCGTTGCCCTCAAAGTGCGTGTGCATCGCGTAAGCGCAGGCGCCAAAGCCAAGATTGAAAAGGCTGGCGGTTCGGTTGAATTGATCGCCTAACCCTTATTAAAGGATATTTTGCATGAAGACCACCTTTTCAGGCTGGCGTTACCTTTGGAAATCGGAAGATATTCGAAGCAAATTGCTTATCACCTTTGCTATTTTGGCGCTTTATCGTCTCGCGGCGAATGTGCCAGCACCAGGTGTTAATTTTGAGGTTCTCGCTGCATTCCGTGCATCCTCAGCGGGCAGTGGAAATTTCCTCGGTTTTCTTGATTTGCTCTCTGGCGGCACAGTCTCCAATTTTTCATTACTTTCAATGGGTGTATATCCATACATCACGGCGCAGATCATCCTGCAATTGTTGATCCCGATCATTCCCGCGTTACAGCGTAGAATGGAAGAGGACCCACGAGAAGCACGTAAATGGCAGGAAAAATGGACTTATTACCTTGCCGTACCTATGGCAGCGCTTTCTGCAATTGGTCAGATTAATATCTTCAATTCGCTATCGTTAAGCTCACAAGTTGGACAGGTTATCCTTCCATTCGGATTTAATTCCGAACTTTGGCTCACGTCATTGACCGTCCTACTAGCGATGACAGCGGGAACCATGTTTGCCATTTGGCTCGGTGAATTGATCTCAGAATATGGTATTCGTGGTCAGGGTTTGTCCCTCATTATCTTTGCAGGCATCGTCTCGCAAATGCCTTCAAATCTGGCGGCTCTTCTTTCTGATGCAGATACGCGTGTTTTTATGTTGTTCTTTACCCTAGTGATTATTGTATTGACTGTGTTTGCGATTGTTTATGTGCAGCAAGGTCGTCGTAATGTGCCGGTAATGTACCCTGGTCGTCGTATGGGAAACCGTATGTCCATGCCGGTGAAAGGCACTTTGCCTTTGATGGTGAATCTATCAGGTATGATCCCATTGATTTTCGCGAGTGCAATTCTGCAGTTTCCTGCGATTTTAGCCAGTTATTTTACGCGTAGTGAAAATGCAGGTGTTGCCAGTTTCTTTACTGGAATGCAGAACTTCTTTGGAGCTACAGGTACTAGTAACTGGGGCTACTGGATTATTTATTTCTTGATGGTTGTAATATTTACATTCTTCTATACCTCTGTTTTGTTCGACCAGCAGAATTATGGCGAGAATTTAAAGAAAGTTGGCGCAACAGTCCCTGGTGTTCATACGGGAGCGCCTACGCAAAAGTATTTGAGCACGGTTCAACGACGTATTACCTTGGTTGGCGCTGTTTTTCTTGGTATTGTCGCGATTATGCCATTTCTCCTCGGTTTGTTATTGAAGGTCTTTGGTATGAATGCCGCCAGTTCACAGACCGGTTTATTTCTTGTATCGTCGTCAGGTTTGCTCATTGTTGTGGGTGTGGTTCGTGATACCTTCCAGAATATTGATGCTGAGCTTAAGCTGCATGGTTATAAAGATTCTCTGCTTGTCAGATAAGGAAATCTTATTATGTCGACCTATATCATCTTACTAGGTCCTCCCGGTGCTGGTAAAGGTACACAAGCCGAGATATTAGCTCAGACAACCAAACTTTCACATATCTCTTCCGGAGATTTGTTTCGCGAGAATATTCAAAATCAAACAGAACTTGGTCGACTCGCTAAATCTTATATGGATAAAGGCGAATTAGTTTCAGATGATTTGACCATCGCCATGATTCGTGACCGCCTCTCTCGTGCAGATTGTAAAGATGGTGCCATCCTCGACGGATTTCCCCGCACGCCGATACAAGCTGATGAGCTTGAACAGATGCTTGCTGAATTTGGTGGGCAAGTGGATGCTGTTCCATACGTCACCGCCGCTGAATCAATTCTCATTGAACGCACAGGCGGACGTTGGTCGTGTCGCGCACAGGGACACATCTATCACAAAAAATTCAGTCCACCTAAACAGGAAGGAATTTGCGATATAGATGGTTCAGAGTTGTTCCAGCGTGATGACGATAAAGAGGAAACTGTAGCGAAGCGTCTCCGTGTATACTTTGATCGGACCATGCCTCTTGTTGAATATTATCGAAAGAGGGGCAAGTTGATTGAGATTAATGGCGTGCAGCCTGTTGAGCAAGTAACAAAAGAATTACTTACTGCACTGAAAAAATAATTATTTGTGAGTATGCAGAACCAATAAAATAGGTTCTGTTGAAAAGTAGGTTTTATAAAATGAGTTGGGAACGCCAGATCAATGTGAAGACTCCTGCCCAGATCAAAATTATGCGCGAGGCAGGGCGCATCAATGCAACCGTACTGGCGGCAGTTAGAGAACGTTTACAACCCGGTGTGGCAACAACAGAACTCAACGCGGCTGCTGAGGAAGTGTTGAAGTCATACGGATGTATATCGCCCTTCAAAGGTTATGGTCATCCGCCGTATCCTGCATCTATTACAGTCTGTATCAATGACGAGATGGTGCATGGAATTCCACATCCCAAACGTAAGTTAAAGGATGGTGATATTGTTTCAATCGATTGCGGCACGATTTATGAAGGTTTCGTTGGTGACTCTGCTTTCACTGCCGGAGTAGGGGAGATATCCCCCCAAGCAACGAAACTGCTCGAAGTCACCGAAGGTGCATTGTATGCTGGCATTGAAAATATGCGCAAAGGCAAACGCACTGGTGATATTTCAGCGGCGATACAAAATTTTGTAGAGAGCCATGGCTTCCATGTGACACGTGAGTACACCGGTCATGGTGTTGGAAAGATGATGCATGAAGGACCTCAAGTACCCAATGTGGGAACTGCAGGAACTGGCATCATACTCCGCCCAGGCTTAACCATTGCGATTGAACCAATGGTACTTATTGGGACGCATGAAACACGCGTCCTACCAGATAAATGGACGGTTGTCTCTGCTGATGGTTCTTTGACGGCACATTTTGAACATACAGTTGCCGTCACCGAAGGTGAACCACTCATCCTGACTGTCTTGTGAATGAACCTGCAAGCAACCGTGAAAGAAATGTGGACGTATATAAAAATAGCTAGTATAATCAGACCTTTGGCTGTCATAAGACAAGCCGCAAGTAAGGAGATTGAATTATGAAAGTTTCGCCCTCCATTCGCAAACGTTGTGCCAAGTGCCGTATTGTTCGGCGCAAGGGAGTTATCTTTATCATTTGCGAAAATCCAAAACATAAGCAGAGACAGGGGTAGTGTGGTGACCTATGGCGAGAATTGAAGGTGTTGATCTACCCCGCAATAAGCGGGTTGAAGTTGGACTAACCTACCTTTTTGGTATTGGACCAACACGTGTACAGAAGATTTTGGCTCATACCAAAGTTAACCCTGATACGCGCATCAAAGACTTAAGCGAAGCGGATGTTGCCGCAATTCGTGAATTTATTTCCAAAAACTTCAAGGTCGAAGGTGATTTACGTCGCGAAGTTCAATTGAACATTAAGCGCCTGATTGAAATTGGCTCTTATCGTGGCTTGCGTCATCGTCGTAACCTGCCCGTACGTGGCCAGCGCACAAGAACAAATGCACGCATCCGTAAAGGTACTAAGAAAACGGTTGCAGGTCGTGGTCGTCGTAAGGGCGGCAAGAAGTAATCCTGTCCGAAAGGTATAAACAAAATGGCTCAGAGTGTTCGTTCCACCCGTCGCCCATCGGGCGCAAAAAAAGGGAAGCGCACCCTGTCTTCCGGACAGGTGCATATCTTTGCTTCTTTTAATAATACTATTGTGACTGTCACAGATACCGAAGGTAACACAATTTCCTGGGGTTCTGCTGGCTCCGCTGGCTTTAAGGGTTCTCGCAAGAGTACACCTTTCGCCGCACGCCTTGCTGCTGAACAGGCTTTAAAAGCCGCCCAGCAATTAGGTTTGCAGGATGTGGAGCTTTTTGTGAAGGGCCCAGGTCCTGGCCGCGAGAATGCCATTCGTGCTGTGCAGTCCATGGGATTGAGAGTTCGCTCTATTTCGGATATTACTCCGGTACCGCATAATGGTTGCCGTCCTCCGAAAAAGCGACGCGTATAATAGGGTGAGGTAGTTACTATATGGCTAAATTATTAAGTCCAGTTTGTAAACTTTGCCGACGCGAAGGCGAAAAATTATTTCTAAAGGGTGAGCGTTGTTTTACGCCTAAATGCTCTTTTGAAAAGCGTGACTTCGCTCCCGGCCAACATGGTCGCACTGCAGGAAAAGGTGGTGGCAAAGGTAAGGGTATGGGTACGGGACGTGTTTCCGATTTTGCCCGCCAATTGCGAGCCAAGCAGAAAGCCCGTCGCATATATGGTGTGTTGGAACGTCAGTTCCGTCGTTATTATGACACCGCCATTACACGACGTGGTCTTACAGGCTTGAACCTGCTTCAAATTCTTGAGTCTCGCCTCGATAATGTGGTGTTCAGACTCGGTTTTGCGTCCAGTCGTTCACAAGCCCGCTTGCTTGTTTCGCACGGTCATTTTACTGTAAATGGTCGCCGTACTGACGTGCCTTCCATGCTTCTTGGTGAAGGTGATACCATTAGCGTGCGCGAAAGTTCCGGCAAGTTGACTTATTTCAAGGATCTGACTGTATATACTGAAAAGCGCACTGCTCCGAGCTGGCTCAGCCGCGATGTAAAATCAATGGCTGGCTCTTTAGCTCGTATGCCAGAACGTGCTGAAATTGACGGAAGTCTCGACGAGCAATTGATTGTCGAATACTACTCCAGACGCTAATCCTCCAGTTGCGCTTTGGGTCGGACAGTATGTCTGGTGCCCGGCCCTGCGCATTATTAAAAGGGATAGGTGAACCGTGACCGGTATCATCACGAACATGGTTATGCCAAAAATTGAGCGTGAAGCAGAAGCTCGAAATTATGGCAAATTCACAATTAGCCCGCTAGAAGGTGGTTATGGCGTGACGTTGGGCAATGCTTTACGCCGCGTCCTCCTTTCCTCTCTGGAGGGTACTGCTATCTCCTCGATCCGCATTGCGGATGTCCTGCATGAATTTAGTGACATCCCTGGCGTGCGTGAGGACGTTATTCAGGTTATGTTGCAGGTCAAACAGGTCCGCATCAAAATGGATGGCGTAGATAGCGCCCGCATGCAACTCGAAGTGCGTGGTGAAGGAACGGTCACTGCGGCCGATATTATCACCCCGTCTGAGATCGAGATCGTCAACCCTGATACGTATCTTTTTACCGTGGATGGAGCCAAAACGAAACTCGATATTGAATTCATGGTTGAACGAGGCCGTGGTTATTCTCCATCCAATGAACGCGCTGGGCACATGCCCATCGGTGAACTTCCTGTAGACGCAATCTACAGCCCGGTGAAACGCGTAAATTGGGAAGTAGCCTCAGCCCGTGTGGGTCAGAGCACGAATTACGACAAATTGATTTTAGAGATTTGGACAGACGGTACTATTTCACCGGAACGCGCCCTTAGTTCTTCTGCTCGTATCTTGATTGATCACCTGCGTTATGTTGCGGGCATCAATGAAGAAATGCTTGCAGTGGCTGTGGAACGTGAATCATCTGGAAGCCGT
Source organism: Candidatus Brevifilum fermentans (assembly GCA_945877125.1). Classification (GTDB taxonomy): domain Bacteria; phylum Chloroflexota; class Anaerolineae; order Anaerolineales; family Villigracilaceae; genus Villigracilis. The sequence continues at coordinate 61,810 of CAMCQT010000008.1, forward strand.
TTGAGCAGTGAACTGGCAGAAACACCAGTGGAAGCCCTTGACCTTTCTGTACGTGTCTTCAATTCTTTGAAGCGCACGGGCATCACCAACGTTGGTGATGTGCTCGACCTTCTTGAAAAAGGCGAGACCGCGGTCATGTCCATCCGCAACTTTGGCGAAAAGAGTCTCGACGAACTTCGCGATAAGATGCGTGAAAAGGGCTTTATGAAAGACGATACATCCTCGGAGAGTTAGAGATGCGACATAAAGTAGCAGGTTATACATTAGGACGTACTTCAGGCGCGCGTATTGCCCTGCGGCGCAACCTGATCAAACAGTTCTTTACGCACGAGCGTATTCAAACCACCAAAGCCAAAGCCGCCGCGATTCGTGGCGATGCTGAGCGCTTGATCACACTTGCGCGCAATAGTGCAAATGGCACAGATGTGCAGAAACTTAATGCGCGCCGTTTGGCTATTTCAAAATTAGGCGATAACCAACTTATCAAACGTTTGTTTGATGAAATTGCCCCGCGCTTTGCGACACGTCCCGGTGGCTATACCCGTGTGTACAAGCTTGGCCCACGCCACGGCGATGCGGCTGAGATGGTACTTCTTGAATTGGTTGAAGAGTAGTTTGTAGTAGCGACTAGGTCGCTAAGCAATGGCACGTTACCAAGTGATCCTTGCCTACGACGGCACCGGTTTTACCGGAAGCCAACGACAGGCGAACTCCCGCACTGTGCAGGGCGAGTTGGAAAGAGCGCTCCGCAATTTGGGTTGGTCTGACTGGGCAGTTCTTATGGCTGGCAGGACAGATACAGGAGTTCATGCAACAGGGCAGGTGGCCTCATTCGATTTTGAATGGAAGCACTCGGCAGAAAAACTGCTTTGGGCGCTTAATAAACACCTTCCACCTGATCTTGTTATAAGAAGCCTGTCCCCGGTCTCGGCGGATTTTCATCCACGTTTTGATGCTACTTCGCGTGAGTATCGTTACAGGGTGTTTTTCGAACCGATCCGTGATCCACTGCGAAAGAAATTCCTGTGGCGCACGTGGCCCGCTGTGGATGAAGATGCCCTCATACATAATGCAAGCATCTTCCTCGGAAAGCATGATTTTGCCGCCATTGGTTCACGGACGACGCCAAACGGCACGACTGTGCGCACGGTGACAAAAGCCGAATGGAAGAAAATGCCTGATGGTGAGTGGCAGTTTGAAGTCAGAGCGGATGCGTTTTTATATCGCATGGTAAGAAGGTTGGTTTTTGTGCAAGTGTCTGTTGCTCAGGGAAGATGTTCGGTTGAGAAAGTCCAACATGCTTTATTAAAGCAGGGAGAACTTCTCGCTGGGCTGGCGCCTGCGCACGGGCTGACACTGATTGAAGTAACGTATGGATCACATGATTAGACTATGAAACGGAGTGACGAAAGTGCAACAGAAAACATATTATCCGAAAGCCGCTGAAATTCAGCGCGACTGGGTTGTTATGGATGCCGAAGGGCAGAATTTGGGGCGCTTTGCTGCACGCATTGCGCATATTCTGCTTGGCAAACACAAACCTACCTTCACACCTGGTGTGGAGATGGGAGATTTTGTGGTGGTGGTTAATACCGAGAAGGTTACTGTAACCGGTACAAGAACCCACAGCAAACTGGAAAGTAAGATCTACTATAGTCACTCCGGTTATCCTGGTGGCTTGAAGAGCATTTCCCTGCGAGATCAATTAGCCCAGCACCCCGATCGTGCGTTGCGCGATGCTGTATGGGGTATGCTTCCGCACAACCGCATGGGACGTTCCACGCTCAAGCGTTTGAAGATCTATGCTGGTCCCAATCATCCGCACCAAGTGCAAACCCCGAAAGTTTCGGAATAAGAGGTAAGTGAATATGGCTCAATATTATGAAGGCATTGGCCGTCGCAAGGAAAGCATCGCACGCGTGCGCCTGATGACCGGCACTGGCAAGTTCACCGTCAACGAAAAAGAAGGCTTGGCTTTCTTTACCCGCATGGGTGACTTCGAAGACATTCTGCGCCCGTTTAGCGCAGTGGGTGAAGAAGCGACGAAATACGACGTGAGCGTACATGTTAACGGCGGCGGCACAACCGGTCAAACCGAATCTGTGCGCCTCGGCATTGCTCGCGCGCTTCAAATTATCAATGCGGAATGGACTTCTGCTTTACGCAAAAAGGGATTGCTTACCCGCGATGCCCGCGTGAAGGAACGTAAGAAACCAGGTCTCAAGAAAGCCCGCAAGGCTCCTACGTACACAAAGCGTTAAAACGTTTAGTCGTTGGAACGTTACCACGTAATGCGTGTTACACTTTTGTGCACGCATTACGTTTTGCTTTAAGGATATTCAAATGGACTTTTCTCTTGCTGCAACTGTATTTGACACGCTACGCCTCACACCACCCTCGAAGTTGACTCTGCTCGAAGCGCAGACTCTTTCATCCGCGCATTATCCGCCATTTCCGCCCGATATGCCTGCTTTGCTTATGGGGGTTGGTTCGCGTGAACTGGCTTTGCAGTTGAAAGTTGTTTTACGTGTGAATTATCCAGAGGAACATCTGGTCTTTCTTGTGGATGCGGGCGCAATGAAGGAGGAAAGATTGGGGGAGTTGGGGAATGGCGATTTTTCAAATTCAACCTGTTTATATATTCCATCTCTTGGCGAAGGTACATCGCTTGAGGCGTTTGCCGAAATTGTGGCGCATTTGCGCGCTCCCGATGGCTGTCCCTGGGATCAGAAGCAGACTCACCAAACGCTGCGGACGCATTTGCTTGAAGAAGCTTACGAAACATTAACCGCCATGGACGAAAATGATTCCGCTGGGATGCGTGAAGAGTTTGGTGACCTGCTTTTGCAGATCGTCTTGAATGCCCAGATTGCAAGTGAGACCAATCAGTTTTCGATGGCTTTGGTTATCAAAGGTATTTATGACAAGATCGTGCGCCGTCATCCGCATGTATTTGGGGATGTGGAACTTAATGGTGTTGATGGTGTGTTGCAAAATTGGGAAAAAATAAAAGAGCAGGAACGCAAGGATAATGGCGTTGGGGAAAAAGAAAAAGGTTTGTTAGATGGTGTTCCTTCTGCGTTGCCTGCCTTGACTCAAGCGCTGGAATATCAAGATCGCGCTGCGCGTGTCGGATTTGACTGGCCCGAAGTGGAGGGCGTGCTGGATAAAGTGCGTGAGGAAATTGAAGAAATAAAACAGGCGCAGAATATTGATGAAGTGAGTGCTGAACTGGGTGACTTGTTCTTTGTGTTGGTCAACCTTGCGCGTTGGCGCAAAGTTGACGCCGAGTCTGCGCTGCGGGGAACGAATATCAAATTCAAGAAACGATTTGCCTATGTTGAGCAGGGCGCGAAAGGGCAGGGTAGAAATCTTTCAGATATGACTTTGGAAGAAATGGATGCCTTGTGGAATGAAGCGAAGAAATTGGGAATGTAAAAGTTTTTCAGGCTTGAAGCTGCCCGAACAGATCTGTTTTGTGATTTTTAGCTTGTGAAGGATTTGTAAGGATTCTTTTTGGATGAGCAGGATAAAATTTAATCATGGGAATTCAAGAAAACACCCCCCTCTTAGATCCATCGCCCAAGCAGGAGATACCCGATAGCTGGGCGAAAAATGGACGTTGCCCGGCTTGTGGGGCAACGAATCTGAAAGTGACTCATCTGCCGGAGATTGCGGATTATTTATCCTGCACACAATGTGAAATAACGTTTGAAGTGGAGAAAGGGGGCAGGTATGTTCGTTTAAAATATATTCCCGATGCGTTGGAGTTTGCGGATGCAGCCCTTCATAATCAATGGGTGGAAGCTTCAAGACTTTCTGCGATTATCAGTGAAAGGCGTGCCCCTGTTCAGGAGAAAAAAAATCCCGAGCCGCCCCTCCCGACATTTTCAGAAGATGATGTTTGGAGTCGTACTTTGCGCATGTATCGAATGGGCAATAAGCCCAGGATGATTCAATTAATGCTGCTCCAATCGGGGATAACACAGGAGCAGGCTGATGTTATTTTTGCGAAATTAAAAAAAGTTTCTGAGCAGGACGCTCAACAACAAAACCAAAAATTCTGGACTATGGCGGGAGTGTCTATTTTTCTGGTTATGCTTGTAGCGTGTAGCTGGGTATATTTGAGTGGGAATTTGCCCATTTTATTGGGAATTACCACGGTAACTCCAGCTTCTTCGCAGGCGAATCAACCCCTGGCAATTGGCATGTTGTTTGATCTCATTCCTAGTAACGCCAAACCTGATTTGATGAATCAGCCGGATACAAAAGTGGATCTTCACGGACCAGGCAAAGCGGCATGTCCTGCTACGCCGGCTACTGCAGGAAAATTGTTTGGAGGCGACTCGTCAATATGGAGGCGGGATATGGAGCAATACCCTTCATGGCAAATGATTAGCGCGGGCAATCCGGTTAATGTGAAAGTGCCTGACGGCATGACCGCCGGTTATGTGGATAATAAGTCACTTCAGTTGCTGTCTGTTCATGGTCCTGCGACTATTTACAATGTAAATTTTTTGGTAATTACATGTGATTGATCTTGTATTTTTTGGAAATAAAAACTGGCAAATAATAAGACGAAGAAATTGGATCTGTAAAATATCCTTCTTTGGGGGTTAATATTTAATTTCAATTGACATTAAATATTCATCATAATATTCACTGTTGAAACTTATGGCTTTCGGTTCTTTGCCGTAGGTGGTAAATCCGCAGCGCTTATAACAGCGAATGGCAGACGGGTTGTTTGCGACAACACCCAATTTGACAATAACAATATTTTTCTGCCTTGCCCAATTTAGACAGGCTTGAATCAAGGACTCTGCAATGTGATGTCCTCGCCACTCGTGTTTGACGTACACTCCCCAAATGCCTGCGCTGTGTAGGTTCTTTTTGGACATGCGCCGATAGATGCCTGTCATGCCGATCAGTTGTTTGTTTTGTTCGGCGAAGAATAAGGCTTGTTCTTCGCTGTTGATGGTTAATGTTGTTTCCCAATAAGTTTGCGGTTGTAATATATTTTCATCATAGTCCTGCCCAAATGCGGTGGGATTATTTTTGAGCGCTTCGAGGCGTAGCTCCCGAAATGAATCGATGTCCGTCAGTGTTGCGTGGCGAATTTTGATTTCGTTTGCCGATTGTGTTGCCATGGTTTAGTTTTGACCGCAGGTAAATCTTGCCATCGCTTCTTCAAAAAGGGAGGCGGCTATATCGGCTTGCTGGGTATAGGCTTTCCAGGCGAAGACGCGATCACCGCAAGTCCATGCGCTGGCGCTTCCGAAGGGGACTTCGGGGATGGTGGTTGCGATGGAGGTGTAGATGACGTTCATGTTGCGGATCAGTTTCACTTCGAGCGATCCGTTTGGAGTGTCTGCCTGGTCGTCTAATATTGTGTCCAGCAAAAATTTGGGGTCTGTGGTTCCGGGCGCTTGCAGCCAGATCAGGCTGATGACCATGTTGGGGATTTGGTAGGCATAAATGAATCCATTATTATATGTGCTTGGTGCGCTTAAATTTAGGGTCGCCAGATGATCATAAAACGCCACGCCTGCGGGATGCCCGATGCAGAATTGATATTCGCAATATAAACCTGTGAGGCTGACGGCGGTGGGAGTTGGGTAGGGCGTTGGCGGTATTGCTGGTGCGACGGTTGGAATTGCGGCTATGGTTGCGGCAACCGCCTGGCTGATTAGAGCGTTTGGGTCTGGGGTAGCTTTTTTCGGGGTGCAAGATGCCAATAGAAACAGGATCAGGCTGAGGGTTGGAAAAAGTAGCGAGTGTTTTTTCATCCTAAAATTATACATGGAAAGTTGCCGCGGGGATTTTATCACCGGAAGTTTTTATCAATTTTTGTGTTGACATAAATTGGAGATTGCTTTATATTTCGGTTACCCCATCCCCCCTGGGGGGGGTAGTTGGTTCGTGGAGGTTGTTATGCAAAGTGATGATGTGTTGAGAAGATTGAAAACAGTTCAAGGGCATTTGGGCGGGGTGATCCGCATGGTGGAGGAGGATGCATACTGCATTGATGTGATCCGCCAGATACAGGCGATTGAAGCGGCTTTGAATAAAGTCAGCTCGCGTATTTTGGAGGACCATTTGAATTCGTGTGTGATCACTGCGATTCAAGGCAACGATATAAAGGAACGTGAGCGCGTCTTGAAAGAGATTACGGAAGTGTTCGAGATGTCTACCAAAGTTTAAATGTTGGCAAGTTCAAAAGTTGGAGAGTCAACAGCCTTCCAACTTTTGAACATTCAAACTTTCAAACCATATTAAGGAGAAAACCATGACTACAGTAACCTATACCGTCCCCGCCATTTCTTGCGGACATTGCACTCACACGATCGAAAGTGAAGTGGGTGAGTTGAAGGGTGTCCAATCTGTGAAGGCGGCAATTGACACAAAGAAAGTGGAGATCACTTTTGATGCGCCCGCCAGCGAAGAAATGATCAAGGCTTTACTGACTGAGATCAATTACCCCGCGGAAGGCTTGCTCACTTTATAAATTGAGATTTTGTCACGCTTCAAGCGTGACCTACATTGTGTTTGAAAAGGCATTGAAATGACCGAAACCAAACAATTAACGGTACCCATTACTGGTATGACTTGTGCGAATTGCGTTGCCACGGTGGAACGCAATTTGAAGAAGATGGACGGTGTGCAAAACGCGGTGGTGAATCTTTCATCTGAGCGCGCCACTGTTGATTTTGATATTGCCAAACTCGGACTCGCCGATGTTATTGCGCGGGTTAATCGCGCGGGCTACGGTGTTGCCACTGGCGAAGCGGATTTGATCATCAAGCGGCTTGCGGATGATAACGATGCGCGCCGTTTGGAAAAGGCGCTTGCCAAACTTGAAGGCGTGCTGGAAGCGCAGGTGACTTTCACCACCGAAAAAGCGCGCGTGAAATATGTCCCAACGATTGTGACACAGGCTGAGTTGCGCCGTGCGGTTTCATCCGCTGGATTTGAGGCGATGGAACTCGGCGGCGAAGCGGAAGACGCAGAAGCCAAGGCGCGCGAGCATGAGATTAACGAGCAGCGCCGCTTGCTGATTATTGGCTTGATCTTCACTGTTCCGCTGTTCCTGCTTTCGATGGGCAAGGATTTCAACCTGCTTCCCGCGTTTGTCTATTCGGAAAATGTGATGGATGGGATGCGCGAGGCTCAGCCGTGGTTTGGTTGGCTGATGCTGGTGCTTGCTTTGCCCGTTCAGTTTTATGTCGGCTGGCAATATTATGTCGGCGCGTTCAAGGCGTTGCGGAACAAATCCGCTAACATGGATGTGCTGATCGTGATGGGTTCTTCTGCCGCCTTCTTCTATTCCCTGCCGATCACCTTCGGCTTGCTGATGGGACATGTTTACTACGAAACGGCGGCGGTCATTATCACGCTCATCAAACTTGGCAAGTATCTGGAAGCGCGTGCCAAGGGACGCACATCCGAGGCGATCAAAAAGTTGATGGGATTGCGCGCCAAAACTGCTCGTGTCATCCGTGATGGGATTGAAGTTGAAGTCCCTGCTGATGACGTTCGTGTAGGCGATGTTGTGATTGTGAAGCCTGGCGAGAAAATTCCAGTGGATGGCGTGGTCGTCGAAGGACGCAGCGCGATTGACGAATCCATGCTGACGGGTGAATCTCTGCCCGTTGAGAAGAAGCCTGGTGATGCGGTCATCGGTGCGACGCTCAACAAGTTGGGCATGTTGAAATTTGAAGCGACCAAAGTTGGCAAGGAAACCGCGCTGGCGCAGATCGTCAAACTGGTGGAAGACGCGCAGGGAAGCAAGGCGCCGATCCAAAAAATGGCAGATCAGGTCTCGGCGATCTTTGTGCCCTTTGTGATTGCAATTGCTACGCTAACTTTTGCAGGCTGGTATTTCTTTGGACCCACTTTACCGATCAATGCAGATATTAATAATTTCACACGCGCACTGATCTACATGGTCGCTGTGTTGGTCATCGCCTGTCCATGCGCCATGGGACTTGCAACTCCGACAGCCATCATGGTCGGCACAGGCAAAGGCGCGGAGTCGGGAATCTTGTTCCGCACCAGTGAAGCCTTGGAGCGCGCTGGCAGAGTGACCGTTGTGGTTCTGGATAAAACGGGAACGATCACAAAAGGTCAGCCCGCTGTTACCGACATAATTACCAATCTCCAATCTCCAATCTCTAACGACGAACTTCTTCGCCTCGCCGCTTCCGTCGAGAAGGGGAGTGAGCATCCGCTGGGTGAGTCGATTTGGGCAGAGGCTACGACCCGTGGATTGGCGCTGGCTGAACTCTCAGGGTTTAGGTCAATGCCTGGGCATGGCGTTCAGGCTGAGGTCGAGGGAAAGCTCGTGATGGTTGGGAACACGCGCATGTTCGAGGCGGAGGGAATCTCCTTAAATGGGATCGAGTCCGAGGTGTCGCGTCTTCAATCCGAAGCGAAAACGGCGATGCTGGTTGCGATTGACCGCGTGGCGGCTGGCGTGATCGCCGTTGCGGATACGATCAAGGACGGCTCGCGCGACGCGATTGCTGATTTGCACAAGATGGGTTTGAAGGTCGTGATGATCACGGGCGATAACCAAAAGACCGCCGACGCGATTGCGAAGCAGGTTGGCGTGGATGTTGTGCTTGCGGAAATTTTGCCAGAGGGCAAGGCGAATGAAATCAAACGTTTGCAAGTTGGAAAGTTTGAAGGTTTGCAAGTTGGAAAGTTTGAAGGTTTGCAAGTTGAACCTTCAAACCTTCAAACCTTTAAACCTTTAAACATTGTCGCCATGGTCGGCGACGGTGTGAACGATGCGCCCGCCCTCGCGCAAGCCGATGTGGGTCTCGCGATTGGCACGGGAACCGATGTGGCGATGGCTGCCGCGCCCGTGACCCTGATGAGCGGCGACCTGCGCGGCGTTGCGCGCGCGATCAATCTTTCGCGCAAGACACTTTCCACCATCAAACAAAATTTGTTCTGGGCGTTTATTTATAATATTATTTTAATCCCTGCCGCTGCGCTTGGATATTTGAACCCGATGCTCGCCGCTGGCGCAATGGCTTTTAGCAGCGTCTTCGTTGTAACGAATAGCCTGCGATTGCGTGGGCAGAAAATATTGTAATTGGCGATTGGTAATTGGTAATTGGTGTGACCTAATCTCTAATCTCCAATTACTAATCTCCAACCCCCAACCAAAAGGAAAAAACTTTAACATGAAGAAACTTACCACCCTCCTGATTGCCGCGATGATTTTATTGACCGCGTGCGCCCCGAAACAAAGCGGACCCGCCAAAGCCGAACTGCCCGCGGGCAAAGCCTACGCCGAAGGCAAGGAAATTTACTTCGTTCACACTGAAGCTTCTGATGCAGGTGTGGCTGAAAAATTGACAGGCATGATGAAGTCACCTGTAATTCTTGTGCCTTCTCTTGCCAATGTGCCAGACGAATCCTTGGCAAACGTGTACGTCTTTACCAACGGCATTGCAGGCTCTGGACCTTTCGGCTTTCAGCCCGATGTCTTTGATAATCCTCCTGGCTCCGATGGCTATTCTCCGCTGCGCCGTTTGAATGTGATCGCGTGGGCTGACGAAACCAAAGCCCGCGAGCTCAAATCTGCCGCCGAGGTGTTGGATGCGGAGAAGGCTGGCGAACTCACCATTGAACAGCCTGGCGTTGTAATCAACATGCCGTTTGTTGTTTGGGATGGCGGCAAGAGATAAGTGATTAGGGAATTGGGTAAATAGGTAATTAGGTAATTAGGTAATTAGGGAGTAGGACGAATGCCTAATTACCTAATCCCTAATCACCTATTACCTGTCACTCCTTACTGGTTTCCTTTACCGAGGTCAAATGTCAAAACAACAAAACAAATCCATCAACCCAGTTTTTATTGTCACTCTGGGCGTGGTGTTTATCGCAATTGCTTTCATGCTGTTTGCCTTTCCATTGAATGCACAATCCGCAGACACTGGCACATGGAGTCAACTTGTCGTTGCCTTCATTACAGGCATCACCACTGGCGGATTAAGCTGCCTCGCCGTACAAGGTGGATTGCTGGCAAGCTCGCTTGCGAATCAGATCGAACAGGATTATGTTGAGCAAGCCGCGAACAAAAAACAAAAAACGCCAGTCCGCACGAATTCGGCTTTTCCCATTTTTCTTTTTCTTGTCGCAAAACTTGTCGCTTACACATTGCTTGGCGCGCTCCTCGGCTGGTTGGGATCATTTCTCACACTCAGCCCCATGACCCGCGCCATGCTCCTGATCGCCATCGGCATCTTTATGATCGGCAACGCACTGCGCATGTTCAATGTGCATCCGATCTTTCGCTACTTTTCGGTTGAGCCACCTAAATTTATCACGCGCTATATTCGCCGTACCGCCAAAGGGACAGACACCGCCACACCTCTTTTCCTCGGTGCGCTCACGGTTTTCATCCCCTGCGGCGTGACCCAAGCCATGATGGCAACCGCGCTCGGCACGGGCAGCGTCGCAATGGGCGCCGCGCTGATGTTTGCTTTCATCCTTGGAACCAGTCCCGTCTTTTTCATCGTCGCGTATCTCACCACCGAACTTGGTTCACGCCTCGAAAAATTCTTCATGCGATTTGTGGCAGTCGTTCTTTTGATTCTGGGATTTGTGACTCTCGACGGCGGATTGAACGTTTTAGGTTCTCCACTCTCGTTTCAAAATTTAACTCGGAGCTGGTTGCCCTCTCAAAGCGAAACGGCACCCTCAGCAGAATCGCCCCAACCATCCGCACCCGAAGGGAGCAGCGAACTCATCCTCAACGTCGAAGATAACGGGTATTTCCCATCCACCTTGAAAGCCCCCGCAGACAAAGCCTTCACGCTGAATCTCGTCACCAACCAAACCTATTCCTGCGCCCGTGACTTTGTCATCCCAGCCTTGGATTATTACGAACTACTTCCCGACACCGGAACGGTGCAGGTAAACATCCCAGCGCAAGAGAAGGGGAGTACCCTGTTCTTCACCTGCTCGATGGGCATGTACACAGGGCAGATTGTTTTTGAGTAAAATAACAAACCCTAAAGGTCTTTAATACCTTTAGGGTTTCGGAGGAATGTATGATCAAAAAAACCTTCAAAATCCCCGACATGACCTGTTCTGCCTGCGCCATGAAACTCGAAAGCCTTGAAGATGATCTTGACGGCGTCAAAGAGATCAACGCCAGTTATCACAGATTGGAAATGGTCATTGAATATGAAGAGGCAAAATTGACCGACGAACAAATTATTGCCGCAGTAAAGAAAAAAGGCTACAACGCAGTTTTAGCAAATTGAAAAAGAGACGGGCGACCCAATCGAGTCGCCCGTCTCTTTTTTGACAGAAAAATTCACAGATTCGATCATGCCTTATGGAGCCACCTCAACTCGAATGCCGTCTGCTTCGGGAAGGATGATCGCAAAGGACACATCCTTTGTCCAAAGATTAGGCAGTAGAAAATATTTTCCGCCTGAACGCACGAAAAAGCGAAGTCCGTGATACCGATAGCAAAACGTATCGGGGTCTTCGTTGATCGTTTCAGTTGTCACGCCCGCCCCTTCCAACATTAATGGCGTTTTGCTGTAAACCGTGACCGCTGGCAGAACGCTCGGATTGGATTTTATGGCTTCGGCGTGAGCCTGTCCCTGCATTTTCGCAAAGATGGAAGTCGTTGAGAATATCCCAACGATCAGTAACAGGGCAATTAATCCCACGCTCCAATTGCGAAGCCATTCAGGAAACGTTTCTAAAAACGGCGTTTCTTTTCGATCTTTGTCGCGTACCGTTTTTAATTGGGCAAGGATGGAAAGTCCGTAGATCAGCAAAGCCACGCCCACCGTCCAGAACAAAGGGATCAAAATAGAAACAGGTTGAAAATTTAGGTCCGTCTGCGGCAAAAGGTAGCTGGTAATGATGAGTACAACACTTGAGATGCAAATCAAGTTTGCGATCCATCTCAGCCAGGTTGGATTGGAACTTCTTAATTGGTTTAATCCATAATGAACCCAAATTAGCACAAGCGCAACTGTTAACAGTGCGCTCATGGAGCCTAGCGCAACCTGGATACTTCGCAGGAGATAGTCTTGTGTGGTGAATTGCAGAAGGCTTTGGTCAATGCCAAAAGCGGAATACAAGGCATTGGTGCGTGCCCAACCAAAATAGTACAGGAGTGCGGCTACGAGCGCTGACGGGGCGACGACTTTTCCCATCACCTCCAGTGATTTTTGAATGGCTCCTGTCGAGAATAGCGGCGGGATACTTGCCGGGTCTTGCGGAGGGTTACTGCTGTTTGGCTTCCTCATATTCTTTTTGGATCATATCTTTTTGATCGGGCGCAAGTTCAATGGCTTTGTAGAGATAGGCATCGGCGGCTTCAAAATTTCCAAACTTGACGTTGACGATCATCAGCCCGCGGAATAATAGAACCTGTTCCTTCGTTGCGTCAACTGTGCTCAGTTCTTTGATCCGCGATTCTGCTATTCCCAGATCAGCGTTGGCTTGATCTAAATTGCCGTTGATCTTTACGGTGGAAAAGCCGCGATATAAACATGCTTCTGCGTAAAATGATGTGGTCTCGCCTTGCTCGATCACCAGAGTTGTTTCCTTGATAACCTGTTCATAGTTGCCCTCTTCCACCGATATCTGCCACTGCGTGGGGGACGGAACCATTGGGCAAACAGGTGGACAACCACAGGCGGTTGTCAGAAGCACAAAAAAAATAACTACGCGTCCAAGGTGTTTTAGTGTGACCATCATAGCCTCCTTCCAATGGTCGAATGTTTGGACATATCTTTGAACTTGATTAATTTAACAATGTCAAATTAAGACTGAAACCAAAATTCTAAACACAAAGGATACGGAGGTACACGAAGGAAAACCTTGTTTTTTAGCATTTTGCACTCCTTTGTGCCCCTTTGTTTACTTTGTGGTAAAGGTTTTGGAACGTGACATTGTCAAGTTAGCTACAATAAAAATATACAATAAATCCAAACTCAATACAAGACTTTGCAACGAAAAAAATTGCGGAGCAACTGCCTGTCTGCATGTCCGCTTGTTTCCGTGTATACTCGCGCCATGTCAAAAAAATATTACACACCCAGGGAAGCAAACGAAGCCTTAACCGTCGTCCGCCCGATGCTGAAAGAGTTGATGCAGATCGGCGAGCGGATTCGGGTCTATCAGCCTGAGTTTTGGTCGGTCGTGCAAAAATCCGCGGGCAATGGCGGCAACCCTGCCTTAAGTAAACTGCTCCCAGATTTT
>CAMCQT010000009.1 GCA_945877125.1 Candidatus Brevifilum fermentans
AACCGATATCAACGCCATTCCCGTTTTGAAGAACCTGACTCACCTTCCCGTAATCCTTGACCCGTCTCACTCCACTGGTCATGCCAATTACGTCGCCGCCGTTGCCCGCGCCGCAATCGCCGCTGGCGCGGATGGAATCATCGTCGAAGTCCACCCAGACCCCGCCAAGGCGGTCTCCGACGGTAAGCAATCGCTCAAACCCGAAGCTTTCGCCGCGATGGTTAAGCAGGTCGGTCAGATCGCTCAAATTATGGGGCGGGGAGTTGCCAGTGTTCAAGGTCAATATTCACCAGTCAAGCAGGGTTGGGCGTAAGTGAAAATACAAAATGCAGAGTGCAGAAGTCAGAATTTTTATTCTGCATTCCTCATTCTGCCTTCTGCATTCCAAATTCCACATTCAAAAGGAACATAAACATTATGATGATCATCATGCGCCCTGGCGCACCCAAAGAACAAATTGACGCAGTCATTGCCGAAATCGAAAAGCAAAAACTAACCTCGCATCCCATCTTCGGGGTCGAGCAAACCATCATCGGCGCAGTTGGTGACGGGCATTACGTTGCTAGTGAAATCTTCGAAGCGTTTCCAGGCGTGCTGGAAGTCCAGCGTATTTCCAAGCCGTACAAACTTGCCTCGCGCCAATTTCACGAACAAGACTCCGTTTTTCAACTCGACGGTTTCTCCATCGGCGGCACCGAAATTCCGATTATCGCAGGACCCTGCTCGGTTGAGTCGCGCGCGCAGATTCTTGAAATCGCACAGGCAGTCAAAGAGGGCGGCGCAAACGCCTTGCGCGGCGGCATCTTCAAGCCGCGCACATCGCCCTACGCCTTTCAGGGTCTTGGCGAAGAAGGTCTCGAATACATGGTCGAAGCCCGCGAAAAAACAGGCTTGCCGCTGGTCGTCGAGGTGATGGCCGTTTCACAAATTAAGATGATGGAAAAATATGTAGACGTGTTCCAGCTCGGCGCGCGCAACATGCAAAACTTCAACCTGCTGCGTGCCATTGGCGAAACCCGCACGCCTGTGCTCTTCAAGCGCGGCATGTCAGCCACCATCGAAGAAATGCTCATGGCCAGCGAGTACATCATCAGCGGCGGCAACACGCGCGTCATGCTCTGCGAGCGCGGCATCCGCACCTTTGAAACCTCCACGCGTAACACCACCGACATCAACGCCGTGCCTGTGCTCAAGAAACTCACGCATCTGCCTGTCATCATTGACCCCAGCCACTCCACCGGCGACTCTGCGTATGTTTCAGCCGTTGCGAAAGCAGGCGTTGCCGCTGGCGCCGACGGTATCATCGTCGAAGTGCATAACGACCCCGCGCACGCCATTTCAGACGGTAAGCAGTCGCTCACACCCGAAGCATTTGCCAAGATGGTCAAGCAGGTCAAAGCTGTGGCTGAAGCTGTTGATCGTTGTTTGGTGGCGTAAATGTTTTTAAACCAGAGATGAACAAAGATAAACAGAGATTTTTATCTTTGTTCATCTCCGTTCATCTCTGGTGAATCAGAGGTTTTATGTTTAATCTTGCAGAATCTAAAATCGCCATCATCGGATTGGGATTGATGGGCGGCTCGCTGGCTTTGGGATTGCGTGGCAAATGTGCCGCCATTTATGGGATTGACCCCGACCCGACCGCGCTCGAGCTTGCTCTGTCCCAGCAAATAGTGGATTACGCTTCGAGTGATTCTGCCACCCTGCTCCCCGAAGTTGACTTGGTGATCCTGTCTGCGCCCGTCCCTGCCATTTTGACTCTGCTTGAAAAGTTGCCCGAGTTCACACCCAACCCCTGCATCGTCATGGACATGGGGTCAACGAAAAATTTGATCGTTGAATCCATGTCACGCCTGCCCGAACGCTTCGACCCCATCGGCGGACATCCCATCTGCGGCAAGGAAAAACTCTCCCTCGCCAACGCCGAGCGGACTCTGTACTACGCCGCGCCGTTTTTGCTCACGCCGCTGGAAAGAACATCCGCGCGCGCGTTGTCGGCAGCCAATCAGATCATCGAAGCAGTTGGCGCGAAAGCCAAAATTCTCGACGCAGTGGAACACGACCGCATCCTTGCCGCCACCAGTCACCTGCCATTTTTGATTTCATCTGTGCTTGCGCTTGCTACTCCAAACGATGTCGCTCCATTTGTCGGACCAGGCTTCAAATCTACCAGCCGCCTTGCAGGCACATCCTCTTCGATGATGTTAGGCGTCCTGCAATCCAACCGCCAGAATGTCTTGAATGCCTTGCATGAAATGCAAAATCAACTGGCAGAGATCGAATCCGCTTTGTCTTCAGAAGATTTTGCAAAACTTGAATCCATCTTGAACGAAGCGCAGGGAAAGTATCAGAAATTCATGGCATAAACATGTAAACACGGAAACAGGTACATGCAAAACATTCATCATTCATCCTTCATCATTCATCCTTTGTCCCACCCTCTCTCAGCTGTCGTCCGCGTCCCTGGTTCCAAATCCCTGACCAACCGCGCATTGCTGATCGCATCGCTCGCAAACGGAACCACGCACCTCACCAATGCCCTCTTCTCCGACGACTCGCGCCACTTCGCCAAAGCCCTGCAAACTTTGGGATTTGATGTTCAGTTGGACGAAGCGAATCACGAAATGACCGTCACAGGCTTGGGCGGAAAAATCCCCGCAAAGAAAGCCGAACTCTTTATCGGTAACGCAGGCACCGCCGCCAGATTCCTCTCCGCGTTTCTCACCCTCGGTCATGGCGAATATATTTTGGATGGCGAACCGAGAATGAGAGAACGTCCTATCGGTGATCTTGTTGACTCACTCACGCAACTTGGCGCAACAATAAGTCCCCTCTCCCAGCGGGAGAGGGCGGAGGGTGAGGGAGAAATCCTAATCTGCCCACCTGTGAAAATAATCGCGTCAGGCTTGCAGGGAGGAAAAACCAAAATCGCAGGTGACATCTCCAGTCAGTTTCTTTCCGCTTTGTTGATGGTTGCTCCTTACGCCCAATCACCCATCGAAATCGAAGTCACCACCGACCTCAATTCCAAACCCTACGTGGATATGACCATCGCCATCATGCAAGACTTCGGCGTCGAGGTTGAGCGCAATGGTTATCAATCCTTCCGTATTCTGCACTCTGCATTCCGCACTCTGCATTCCTACCCCATCGAATCCGACGCCTCCGCCGCTTCCTACTTTTTCGCCGCCCCAGCTATCTGCGGCGGAACTGTCCGCGTGGAAAACATCTCCCGCAAATCCGTTCAAGGCGACATTGCCTTTCTCAATGTCCTGACACAAATGGGTTGTGTTGTTGAAGAAGGCGATAACTCGATCACCGTCCATCGCCCGCAGGGATCGTCCATCGTCGGTCTTGACATCGACATGCGCGACATCCCCGATACCGCTCAAACCCTCGCAGCAATTGCACCTTTTGCTGATTCGCCAACCCGAATTCGCGGCATCGCCTCTGCCCGTGTGAAGGAAACAGACCGCGTTTCAGCCACCTGCGCCGAACTCAAGCGCCTCGGCGTGCAAGTGGATGAACACGAAGATGGCATGACCATTTATCCCTGCCAAACCTTCACACCTGCCAACATCCAAACCTACAACGACCACCGCATGGCAATGGCATTCTCCCTCATCGGCTTGCGCTTCGATGGCGTGACCATCGAAAACCCATCCTGCGTCTCCAAAACCTTCCCCAACTTCTTTGAAGTCTTGGATACTCTACGTTGAATAACATGCAACTTTCCAACCTTCCAACCTTCCAACTGGGTTTAATCGGTTACCCCCTCGGACACAGCCTCTCGCCCAAAGTCCACACCGCCGCACTAAAAGCCTGTGGACTCGAAGGCAGTTATTCCCTATTTCCCATTCCCCCCGAAGACACACAATCGCTCAAAGATTTACTCGCCCGAGTCCGCGTTGGCGAACTTCACGGACTCAACGTTACCATTCCGCACAAACAAAATGTGATTCCCCTGCTCGACGAACTCACGCCCACTGCAAAAGCTATCGGCGCAGTCAACACCATTTACCTCCGCGAAAACAAACTCATCGGCGACAACACCGACGCGGCAGGATTTTTAGCGGATTTGAAGAAGTTTATGGGAGATGGTAGATTGGGGAATAGGGAATTGGAAATAGGAAAACCGGCATTAGTTTTGGGTGCGGGCGGTTCAGCACGGGCAGTAGTTTATGCTTTGCTCAATGATGGCTGGCAAGTCTCTATAGCCGCCCGCCGCGTTGAACAGGCGCAAGAATTAGCCAGACAATTTGAAAGCACCAAAGCAATTGAACTTAACCTGTCAACTTTCAAACCTTCAAACCCGCAACTAATTATTAACACCACCCCCATCGGCATGACCCCCAACGTTGACCAATCTCCCCTGCCCGAAAATATAACCCTTTCCAAAGACACTGTAATTTATGATTTGGTCTACAATCCACGCGAAACCAAATTGGTGAAAGACGCCCGCGCACAGGGATTATCCGCTACAACTGGACTCGGCATGTTAATCGAACAAGCCGCCCTCGCCTTTGAACTCTGGACAGGTCACACGCCTTCGCGTGACATTCTACGAACCGCCACCGATAACTGAACACTGATTACTGGAGACTGAAATGCCCCTACGCTTCCTCACCGCAGGAGAATCCCACGGACCCTCGCTCACAGCCATCCTCGACGGGTTGCCCGCGGGACTTCCCATCACAACTGAAATCATCAACAAAGAACTCGCACGCCGTCAGCAGGGATATGGCTCAGGCGGACGCATGAAAATTGAAAAAGACACCGTGCAAATTCTGGGCGGCGTGCTGGGCGGCGAAACCACGGGCGCACCGATTGCCTTGCTCGTCCAAAATGATGACCATGTCAAATGGAAAGGCAAAGCCGTCGCGCCGATGACCGCTCCGCGCCCAGGTCACGCGGATTTAACTGGCGCGGTGAAATACGGATACAAAGACCTGCGCCCCGCGCTTGAGCGAGCCTCTGCCCGCGAAACCACCATGCGTGTAGCTACTGGCGCGGTCTGCAAGCATTTTCTCGCGCAATTTGGCATCATCGTCGGCGGATATGTTTCAGCCATCGGCGAAGTCCAAGCCCAATTGGACGGAACCAACTATCAGGCACGGTTTGAGGCGGCAGAGTCCAACGATGTGCGCTGTCCCGATGAATCATCCGCTCAAAAAATGCGCGCCGAAATCGAAAAGACCATTCACGGCAAAAACACACTCGGCGGCGTATTGGAAATCGTCGTGCTCAATCTGCCCGTCGGGCTTGGCAGTTTCGTCCAATGGGACAAACGCCTCGAAGCTAAACTCGCCATGGCTGTCATGTCAGTGCAAGCCATCAAAGGCGTGGAGATCGGCGACGCCTTCGAAAACGCCAAACGACTCGGCACGCAAGCGCACGACCCAATTCAATTGCAGAATGCAGAAGGCGGAATGCAGAATGCCGACCTTCAACCTTCGACCTTTGACCTTCGACGTTCGACGAATAGAGCCGGCGGCATCGAAGGCGGAATCAGCAACGGACAGCCGATTATCATCCGCGCGGCGATGAAGCCGATAGCCACCACGCTTCTGCCCCAGCCCACAGTTGATCTTGCTTCGGGGACAGAATCTCCGACCCAATATGAACGCTCCGATTTCTGCCCCGTGCCCCGCGCCGTTCCCATTCTTGAATCCATGGTTGCCTTTGTTCTCGCCGATGCGCTCATCGAAAAAATCGGCGGCGACTCAATGAATGAAATGAAACCAAGATTTGAATCGCTCAGAAAAGCCACCCTCGAAGATTTACAAATGGACAACATCCCTCACGTGTTTTGGGAATAACCATGTCATTGCGAGGGCGATGTTCTTTCGCCCGAAGCAATCTCCCCGCCAAGTTTGAGATTGCTTCGTCGCGAAGAACAAAAGCACTCCTCGCAATGACATAACAGGAATTTTATGAAAAACATCTTCCTCTACGGTCCCCCCGGGACAGGCAAATCTACCGTTGGTAAAAAACTTGCAGGCAACCTCAAATTGCCCTTCGTTGATCTTGACCGTGTGATCGCAACCAACGCGGGCATGTCCATTCCGCAGATCATGGAAACCTACGGCGAGCCAGCCTTCCGTGATCTGGAAACCAGGGCATTGAAAGAATCTGTAGGTCACGCTTCCAGCGTGACACCCCCGCAGGGTTCGGTCATCGCCCTTGGCGGCGGGGCACTTCTGCGTGAGGAAAATCGCGCTTTCGCAGAGAGCAATGGTCAAATCATTTTGTTGATGGCGAAACTGCCCACGCTGCTTGACCGGTTGCAAAATGAAGCCGGAGAGCGTCCGCTGCTGGCTGGGGATCTGAGCATGAAACTCTCTGCTTTGCTTGTGAATCGCGGCGAACATTACAACTCTTTCCCCTTGCGTATCCAAGTGGATGGGAACACTGCCGAGCAAAATGCACATCAAACTCAAGTGATGCTGGGGCGGCATCACCTGTCTGCGATGGGCGAGTATGACTCCATCGTAGGTGGGGTTTCCAACCTGAAAAATTTCCCCATGCAAAACCCGATCATCGTCACCGATGAAAACGTGGCGAAGTTTCATCTCGAAAAAATTCAGTCCATTTTGAACGCAAAATCCATCGTCGTTCCGGCGGGCGAGGCGCATAAAAATTTGGAGACCATCAGCCAACTTTGGCATGGATTTGTCGAAGCGGGTCTGGATCGCAAAAGCACGGTCATTGCGTTGGGCGGCGGCGTGGTGGGGGATATGGCGGGCTTTGCGGCTTCAACTTACATGCGCGGCATTGATTGGATCGGCGTGCCGACCACTTTGCTTTCGATGGTGGATGCGTCTCTGGGCGGCAAAACGGGATTTGACCTGCCCGAAGGCAAGAATCTCGTCGGCGCATTTTACCCGCCGAAGCTGGTTCTGGCTGACCCAAGCCTTTTGCTTACGCTGTCAGACCGTGAGTTGCGCTCTGGCATGGCGGAGGTGGTCAAGCATGGAATTATCTCTGACCCTGATTTGTTCGCCATGTGCAACCGCGGCATGGATTGGGTGAAAAATAATTTGGAAGAAGTTGTCAAACGCGCGCTGGCGGTTAAGATCAAAGTTATCGAAGAAGACCCGTACGAAAAGGGAATCCGCGCGGCATTGAATTTGGGGCACACGGTGGGTCATGCGGTGGAATTGGTCAGCAAGTTTGAACTGCGGCACGGAGAAGCCATTGCGATTGGCATGGTGGCTGAGGCGCAGTACTCTGCTCGGGTGGGGCTGGCAACTGTCGGGTTGGTGGAGGCGGTGACTGAGTCGCTCAAGGCGTTGGGGCTGCCCATCCACATCCCAGAAGATATGCCGCGTGGGGAAATCATCCGCGCGATGCGCATGGATAAAAAGAAGAATGCGAAGGCAATCCGCTTTGCGCTGCCGGTTGAGATTGGGCGGGTGGAGTTGGTGGACGTGACGGATTTGGAAGAAGTGCTGGAATGATGTCATTGCGAGGGCGTTCTTGTTTTTGCCCGAAGCAATCTTCTTGCACCATGAGATTGCTTCGTCGGAAAGATCATCCTCCTCGCAATGACATGAAAGAGGAAATATGAAAATTTTACTTTTGCACGGACCGAATTTGAATTTGCTGGGCACACGCGAGCCAGGGGTGTACGGCTCGATGACGTTGGATAATATTAACGAGAAGATGATCGCGTTGGGCAAAGAGTTGGGCGCGGAAATAAAATGCTTGCAATCGAACCACGAGGGCGCGTTGATCGATGCGCTGCATGATGCGCGGATGTGGGCGGGCGGCGTGGTCTTCAATCCTGGCGGATACACCCACACGTCAGTGGCGCTGCGCGATGCGATCTCAGCGATTGTGATTCCGGTGATCGAAGTGCATTTGTCAAATGTGTATGCGCGCGAAGAGTTTCGGCACACGTCTTTGGTTTCGGCGGTCTGCAAAGGCAAGGTCAGCGGATTTGGCTGGCGGTCTTATGATTTGGGTTTGCGCGGATTGGTGAATTTGATAAACGACCAGCCTACCCAATCGGCATGAGCAGGGGCAGGATAACCAGAAGAATAACGACAAGAAGAATGGTCAATGGAATGCCGACGCGGGCGTAGTCTCGGAAGGTGTATCCGCCTGCGCCCATGACCATGACGTTGACGGAGTGCCCAAGCGGAGACATGAACGCCATGGATGAAGCCAGCGCCACTGCCATCGCCACGCTTCTCGGCTCCATGCCGACCTGTTGGGCGGTGGCAATTGCAATCGGGGCGATTACTGTCACAGCGGCCGCGCCGTTGATGACCTGCGTCAGCGCGACAGTTAATAGAACAAATCCAGCCAATAAAACCAAATGACCCGCGCCGCCCAGCGACGAGAGAATTGCATCTGCAAATAGGGTTGATGCGCCTGTTTTGTTCAGCGCAACGCCCAGCGGAAGCATTCCGGCGACGAGGAATAAACTGCGCCAATCAATCGCGCGGTAGGCTTGATCCATGCTCAGGGTGCGGATCAAGACCATCGCCACCGCGCCGCTCAACATGATCTCCGCGATGTTGTCGGGGAACACCACAGCCAGCGCCAATGTGACAGCCATAATTAATGTGGTAAACCAGCCGCGGATTGTCATGCGCGTGGAGGGCGCGGATTCGGCAAGGAGGATCAAGCCGGGTTCTGTTCTCAACAAGGTCAGGCTTTTTTCTGAGCCTTGAAGCAGCAAGCCATCGCCAAACTCAAGCGGCAGATCAGCCAGCCGCGTGCGGATGGAACGTCCACGGCGCCAGACGGCTAAAACCCTTGCGCCAAATTTCTGCCCAAAGCGCATGTCTTGCAGGGTTTGGTGCGCCAGGTGCGAGCGGGGCGCGATGGCGGCTTCGATCAACTTCATGTTGGGGGTCGAAAGATAATCCTGCTGCCATTCGCCGGAAGGGAGGATTTTCAAAATATCCATCAGCGGCGCGGGAAGACTGTCTTCGGGGCGGGCCATGATGAGCAGAATATCCTCACCTCTTAAGATGGTCCTGGCATCAATCGGCAAGGTGGATCTTCCGCGGTGGATGGCGATTATGTTGAGATGATATTTTTCCCGCAAGCCGCTTTTTTCAAGTGCAGTGCCGTCCAGTCCGCCGTCTTTGCGAACTTCGGCCTTGACCAATCTTTCAGAGATTTGATAGGTGTTGAGCAAATTATTTGATTCGTCGCTCTCTTCGTGGCGTTGGGCTGGGGATTGGTCGGGCAATAATTTGCGCCCCCAAAAAACCATGTACAGGATTCCCGCCAAAGTGATCGGAAGTCCGATGGGCGCAAACTCTGTCAGCGTGAAACTTGCCAGTTTCGCATCGCGCAGCAATCCGCTGACGACGATGTTGGTAGTGGTTAATAAAGTTGCCATGCCGCCCAGAATGGTGCCAAATGCCAATGGCATGAGCAATTTCGAGGGCGAGACCTTCGAGCGGCGCGCCATTCCAGAGAGCGCAGGGAATAACAAAGATGCGGCGGCTATGTTGTTCATAAAAAGGGAAAGAATCGCCGCGGCGCTCATCACGCCGAAGACCAATCGCCTTTCGCCTTTGCCAAATAATTTGATGATGAACAAACCCATGCGCTCGGTCAACCCTGAGCGGCGCAGTCCTTCGGCAAGGATAAATGCGGATAACATGACAATGACCGCCGAACGGCTGAAGCCTGAAAATGTTTCCTGCGGCGTGAGAATTCCGCTCAACCCGAGGCTGAGCAATAACATCAACGCGACAAGGTCTGCGCGCAAGAGATTACTCACGAGCAGAAGTGCGGCAATCCCTAGAAATAGAAACGTTAATCCAATTTGTGACATTTGATCATTAAATGGCTTTCACCGACCTGAATAAGCCAACCTCATTGAAATCTGACTTTTTATGGATTCGGATATAATCATTTTACATTAGACTTTATCGGCAATGGGAAATACTGCAATTTTTATCCACAGATTGCATCGATTCACGCAGATTTTTCTGCAAAAATTTTAATCTGTGAAATCTGCATCATCTGTGGATTATTTCATTTTACTTCAGGCATAGATCAGGGAAAATAATGTCAAACATCATTCCAACCACTGAACCATTTTTTCTTCAAGGAAATAGAACAGGTATTTTGCTCATTCACGGTTTCACGGGCACGCCCAAGGAAATGCGTTGGATGGGGGAATACCTCAATCGTGAACTTGGGGTCACCTGCCTTGGCGTGCGTCTGACAGGACACGCCACGCGCCCCAAAGATATGATCCGCTCGCGCTGGTCTGATTGGACAGCTTCTGTCGAAGACGGCTACAACCTCTTGCGCGGCGCGACTGACAATATTTATCTCGTTGGGCTTTCGATGGGTGGAGCATTGTCTTTGCTGATGTCTACGCGGTTTGAGCCGCGTGTGAAAGGCGTGGTGGCAATGTCTGCGCCGTACGAGATGAAAGAGGAACGCCCCGCGTGGCAGATTCGACTTTTCAGTTATTTCAAAACGTATATTCGAAAAGACAAAGGCGAACCCGGCACCGGCTGGTTTGATAAGGACGCCTTCAAGGAGCATATTTCATACCCGTTGAACCCGATCCGTTCGGCGGCGGAGTTGGAAATTTTGCTCGAAAAAATGCGCGCGGCTTTGCCGAAAGTGACCGTGCCCGTTTGCCTGATCCACTCCAAAGATGACGATTATGTTTTGCCTGAAAATATGGAACACATTTACGCGGGGCTGGTAAATGCCTCAGACAAGACCAAACTATATGTAACAGGATCAGGCCATGTCGTTACGCGGGATGCGGCTCGTCATCAAGTATTTGAAATGGCGCGGGATTTTATTCAGCGGATTGAAAACCAATCTTGATGTCATTGCGAAACGCCGCTCTTGTACTTTGGCGGTGAAGCAATCTCAATCTTGTTGAGATTGCTTCGGGAGGAGCGTCCTCGCAATGACATATAAATGTGAGGAAATTTTGAATCGAAATATTTTGTTCATTTCCGTCGCCTTGTTTCTTTGGGGCATGGGCGAGGGAATGTTTTTCAACTTTGTGCCGATCCGCCTTGAGACTGAATTTCTGCTGACCAAACAGCAAATTGGATTTGCGCTGGGTGCGTTTGGATTTTTCATGGCGATTACGCATATCCCAGGCGGACATCTTGCGGATCGGATCGGACGCCGCCCGCTGTTGGTTGCGGCGTGGTCCCTGGGCATTATCTCCACTTTGACAATGGGACTCGCCAAAAGCCTGCCAATTTATTTGGTGGGTTTATTTTTGTACGGCGTGACCGCGTTCGTGGCTTCGCCGCTCAGTAGTTATGTAACCGCCGCGCGCGGCAAATGGGAGGTGGGCACTGCGCTCTCGTTGACCAGTGCAACCTACAGCCTTGGCATGGCGCTGGGCCCCGTGTCTGGCGGCTGGATTGCGGAACAACACGGAATGAACTCAAGTTATCTGGTTGCGTTTGGGATTTTTGTGGTTTCCACTGTTTTTATGTTTCTCATTGAACCACAGCCGATTGATAAACACGACCCTGCCGCGCCTCCGCTTAGCTTGTGGAACAACGCGCGTTTCATCAGTTTTGTGATGGTGTTTGCGTTTGCCATCTTTGCCATGTATCTTTCACAGCCGTTGACGCCGAACTTCCTGAAAGGCGTGCGCCACCTGACTCTGACCCAAACGGGCTGGGTATTTTCCGCGGGTGCTTTGGGAAATTCCCTGTTGGCATTTACATTCAGCCGCGTCAAACCGCGTTATGGATTTTTGGCGGCGCAATTTTTGGTTGCCTTGTTTGCAGTTCTGATCTGGCAGGGAACAGGGTTGCCCATCTTTATGCTTGGCTACTTCCTGCTCGGCGGCTTTCGCGCGGCGCGCCCGATGGCCATGGCGCAGGCACGCGGACTGGTTCACAACTCACAAATGGGTCTGGCGTACGGGACGATGGAAACGGTCAGTTCGGCTATTTTTATTGTTGCGCCGCCCATCGCAGGTTTTATTTTTGAACGCGACCCATTTCTGATTTACCCGTGGGCGGTTGGATTAATTTTTGTTTCGCTTCTCGTTAGTTATTTTTTATCCCCTCAAAAAAACGATCCATCAAACCTTGAACCTGTAACCTGAAAACAAAAGGAAAATTTCATGCTCGAAATTATCTCTTTCACACTTGGACCCGTGCAAACCAATGCTTATCTGGTGGCTGACCCTGAAACCAAAGAAGCCGCTGTCATTGACCCATCTTGGGATGGGCTTGTCATCCTCAAAGCCGCACAAGATCGCGGCTGGCGCATTGGACATCTTTGGTACACTCACGCGCACTTCGATCATATTGGCGGTGCGGGCGCAATTGCCGATGCACTGAATCCGCTTCCGCTTGTGGCTCTTCATCCCGATGACCATGTCCTCTGGCGCGCGGGCGGCGGCGGCGCAAAATTCGGCTTTGAGATTGACCCAGGTCCCGAACCGACCATCGATTTTGAGCAGGGGCAAATTCTCAGACTTGGCTCGAATGAATTTGAAGTGCGTTACACACCCGGACATACAAAAGGTCATTGTGTGTTTTATGTCGCCAAAGAAAATGTCTGCTTCTGCGGCGACCTGATCTTCAACGGCAGTGTGGGGCGCACTGACCTGCCCGGCGGTGATTGGGCAACGCTGGAAAATAGCATCCGCACACAAATATTCACCATGCCCGATGAAACGCGGTTGTTTTCAGGTCACGGACAGGAAACAACAGTGGGGGAGGAGAAAATATATAATCCGTTTGTAGGCGAACGAAGTTTGTGAACTATAAAATCAAGTCTCATGTGTAAAGAGTTTGCAAACTGCAATATTTAGTGCGACGAAAGAGCGAAAATCTTAACGCGAATTTTGCGAATGAAGCGAAAAAATTCGCGCCATTCGCAAAATTTGCGTAATTCGCGTTAAAAGGGTTTGAGAGTCTACACATAAGCCAAAATCAATCAAAAACAGGATGGCTGATGTCATCCTGTTTTTGATTCTGCGTGATATGTGGGGGTGGGCTATTTTTGCGGAGATGGCACAAAGGCTTCCACACGCGCCCACAACTCGCGGATATTGATCGGCTTGGACATGTAAACATCACAACCGGCACTGAGCGCTTTTTCGGCATCGCCTTTCAATGCGTTGGCAGTGACGGCAATAATCGGAACGTACACCAGGGCATGTTTGCTGCTGCTGCGTATTTTGCGCGCCACCTCGTACCCGTCAATATCGGGCAGGTTGATGTCGAGCAGAATCAAATCCACTTCTTCGTTTTCTGCAACTGAAACGCCGTCAAGACCAGTCATGGCTTGTAATAATTTATAGCCGCGCGCTTCGAGGGCGCGCTTGACGAGCATCATATTATCTGGATTATCTTCAATGTATAAAATATTGCATCCCATAATTTATCTCCTCTAGGCTCCATTCTTGTCTTCGATGACATTGATCACTTTGTCTACGAATTTGCGCGTTGGCAATGAGCCTTTTTGGTATAAAGCTTCAATACGTCCATTAAGTCGGTTGCGTTCTTCAACGGTGATGTCTTTTGCGCTGACGACCACAATTGGAATATCCTTCGTGCGCGGGTCAAGTTTGAGTTCTTCCACAAAGCCGAACCCGTCAATGCCGGGCATGGTCAAATCGCTGACGATTAAATCAGGCAGGTATTGGCGCGCCATAGCCAGTCCTTCCCAGCCATCTTTGGCATGGTGGACGCGATAGGCTTTTTTGCCTTCAAGCAGGCGGCGGATGAGCAGAGCGTCGTCGGCGTTGTCGTCAACAAGCAGAACGGTAGTTACTTTTTCGTCGAGGTTTTCGAGCGCGGCTTGCAGACCTTCCTGCGGGGCAGGGGATTGGTCTTTGCTCAAATGCACATCCACAGCCCATTGATCGCCGAGGACATGTTTTTCAACTGGGAAGGTGTGTCCCGTGCAGTTGATTACCACAGTCTCTTCCTTGCTGATCGTGCCGGCTTTCAACATTTTTTCAAAACCTGCAAAGGCAACTGCGGTGGCGGGTTCTACAGCCATTCCTTCGCTTTTGGCGAGAGAACGCATGGCATCAAAGGCTTCTGCATCGGTCACAGATTCCATTGTGCCGCCGTGCTTTTGGAGAATATTCCAAAGATAGGTGTACGATTTTCCCGGGTCGCCGGTGGAGAGGATAATAATGCGCGTATCGGGGATGACAGGCTCGGCGGTATCTTTACCGGCTTTGAAGGCTTGCACCATCGGCGAACAGCCTTCTGCCTGAATAATGGCAATCTTGGGGATGCGGTTTATCAGCCCCATGTCAAACATTTCCTTGAAGCCCTGATACACGCCCAGCGGACCCATTCCGCCGCTCACAGCTTGAACATACCAATCGGGAGCCTGCCAGCCAAGTTGTTCCACGATCTCGTACGCGATGGTTTTCATCGACTCACGCGAAGGGATGGAGCTTGCGCCGCGGTCTAAAAGCAAATGTTTGCGTTGAGCAAATTGACTTGCGATCTGTTTTGTCTGATCGTAATTGCCGCTGACTCGGATGACTTCGGCGCCGAAGAGCGCGGCTTCTCGCAACTTTTCCTGCGGAACGAGGCTGGTCATAAAAACCCAAAGTTTGATCCCACCCCGGGCACAAGCCGCCGCATACGCCACTGCCGCGTTGCCTGTGGATGCGATCACAGCCTCACGTACGCCGCCTTCGTTCATCGCAGCAACCGCAACCGCGGCCTGGCGGTCTTTGAAGGAAGATGTCGGGCCGTAGCGCTCGTCCTTGAAGTAAACACGATCATGTCCCAGTTTGGGCGCGAACCGCTGCGACAGCCAAAGCGGAGTCCCGCCAGCGGGGTACAAATCCAAGGCGGCAGGATTGCTCAGCGGTAAGACATCCTGATAGCGCCATAAATTGGTGGGACGACCCGGCAATCCGCGCAGAATATCACGCTTGAAGGTTTCGTAATCGTAGCTTGCTTCCAGCCATTGTGATTCGCATTTTTTGCAAATGGCGGGCACGAATGGCTCGTAGGGTTGTTGGTTGCCGCAGATGGCACATTGCAGGAATTTTGGCTTTGCCATGATGTTATTTTACCTTCGGTTATTCTTCGATATTGGCTTCGATGGGCAGGAAAACGTAGAAGGTGGAGCCATCGCCATCTATGCCGGTACTTTCAGCCCAAAGGCGTCCGCCGTGCATTTGGATCAGGCGGCGGCTGATGGGCAAGCCCAAGCCTGTGCCGCCGGCTTTGCGGGTGGTGGTGGTATCCACTTGTGTGAATTCCTGGAAGACCGATTCGAGCAGTTCCATTGGAATACCGATGCCGGTGTCTTTGACGCTGATGAGCACGTTGTTCGCTTCGCGCACTACGCGGATGGCGATCTTGCCTTTCTCGGTAAATTTGATGGCGTTGTTGATCAGGTTGATCATCACCTGGCGCAGGCGGATTTTATCAGCATTGATCTCCACTTCATGATCTGAATCAGGTTCGATGAAGAGCGCAAGATTCTTTTCACTTGCCATGGTTGATGTAATGCTGGTTACTTCTTCGATAATCTCCTGCAAGTTGAACTTCTCGACGTTGAGATTCATTTTACCTGATTCGATCTTTGCCATATCCAGCACGTCGTTGATCAAATGCAGAAGGTGCTGTCCATTTTTGTAGATCAACCCCAGGTCGTTGTTCATGTTTTCTGTGAGCGGACCATCCAGCCCTTCAAGGATTACATCTGCAAAGCCGAGGATGGAGTTAAGCGGCGTGCGTAGTTCATGCGACATGTTGGCAAGGAAGGATGATTTTAGGCGATCCAACTCGCGCAGTTGAGTTACCGTTGCTGTTTGCTCCACGTACAAGCGGGCATTTTGCAGCGCCACAGCCACTTGCAGGGCAAGGGTGGTGTAGATGTTGGCATCATCTTGCGAGAAGTATCCAATTTTATCTGACTGAACATCGAACACGCCGATGACTTTATCGCCAGAGATCATGGGCACGGCCATTTCTGCGCGGGTGTCTGGCAGGTAGGAGTTGGTGAGAAAGTCTGGTTCTTTCCGTACATCATTGACGATCTGAGCAGTGCGTTCGCGGGTAGCGCGTGCCACGAGCGATTTTTCTGCATTGATTTCAATGGAATGTCCAGACATCACCATTTGTTTGCCAATATCGCCTGCGCCTGAAGCCAGCAATAATGTGCTCCACGATTCATCCACAAGGTAGATATGCGCGTGATAAAGGTTGAAGCGTTCTTTTGTCAGATTCACCACAGACTGGAGCAATTCATCAGGATCCAGCGTGGTGGATGCGGTTGTGCTGACGACGGCCACCGTTTCCAATTCACGGGCGCGTCTTTCATTCAACTCAAAAAGGCGCAGGTTTTCGATACGATTACTGACTTGTTCAACGATGTCGTTGGCTAGTTCAAGCGTTTCGGGTGAAATATCCTTCAAACCTGTCACAATCATTTGACCAATGATCTCACCGCGCACCATAAGCGGCTGCTCAAAGGATATATCCTGAGGGGTTTGTGTGCTTCTAAAGGGCGTCACCCGTATTGAGTCATAAGCAAAGCTCAACTTATTGGATTTTTGAGTGGTGTACGCTTGCCAGTTTTCGTGTGTCAGGCGGCGGGTGGCTTCTTCGGCATTGGCTTGGGCGCGTGAGGCATCTGCCAGCAGACGTAGATTTTCCACTTGTTGCGAAACTTGGCGCGCAACGGCCGAGACCATTTCCTTGTCTTCTTCAGTCAACGGGCGGTCAGGGTTTGCTTTCAAAAAGAGATTGCCAACCTGTTCATCGAGCACGTTGACCGTCTCTTGAAAGTCAAGTTCATCAGGGGCTGATCCGCCAATGGGCGCAACAGACGTCTGATCATACATATAACCAATGCGTTCGCTGTTGCGAATACCATCCATAAAGGATTCCCAGTTTTGGTGGGTGAATTGACGGTTGGCGGCTTGTGCATCGGCGCGTGCGCGTTCGGTTGCGGCAAGCAGACGCAGGTTTTGAATTTGCAGTGAGGCTTGTTGTGCGACTGCGTTTGCCAAAAGGGTTTCATCTGCGGTCCATGTGCGCTCTGAGTTTGGCTCAACCTGCATTTCTCCGATGGTCTCGCCGCTTGCGGTTAATGGAGCTGTGATGACATTCTCTAATTTCTCTGCAAAGGCAGGGGTGTTGCTCTTTTGAATCGGCAACACTTTATCACTGCTAAAGGCGTAGCCAACCTCTTCCTTTTCGTAAATAATGGCAGGGGCGTAGCTCGCTTTTGCAGAGGCGGCGCGTTGGTCACTTTCTTTTATTTGCGCTTCCAACTCACGGATGCGTAAGAGTAATGCGTGTACCTCACGGCTTACCGTTGGAGGCGTTTCGTTCTCAGCGGGCTGAGCCAACTCTTTTTCCGCAGATGTATTCTCGCCATCTTTGAGCGGTTCGCGAAGCGAGGCGATCTGCTCCAGATCGGAAAAGAGTCTTTCAACCCGTTTTTTTGATTTTTCATCGGGGGGCATGGAATACGTCTCCTGAGCCTGCGCCGTTATTTCTTATCTTTCATGCTGAGTTGGGCAATGGTCATGGGCGCGCCCAGAGCATGTCCCAATTCACGTGCGGCAATTTGAAGCACGGCTTCCACGGTGGTGGCGCTTTGAATCTTCTGACTGATGAGATTCAGCGTGCTTTCGCGGTCAGCCTGTTGTTGTGCTCGTTCAAATTGACGCCGATTTTCCAGCACGGTGGCGATCTGTGGTCCCATGGCTGAGAATAGGCGGGTTTCTTCTTCCTTGAAATCGTGAGATTCTTCTGCTTCCAATAACAGAACACCAATTTGCTGTACGCCCAGGTAGAGTGGCAATATTGCAATGGAGCGGATGCTAAGTAGCTTGACGATATTCAAGGTCGAATTATCAATCCGCTTGTCGTTGAGGGTGTCGTTAATAAATAGAGGGGTGGGGGTAATAAACAACTGTATGATGGGCAAACTGGCAGCGGTGTAATGTGTCCCAATCGCTGTTGGTTCCTTTCCTGTGTTATTCCACCATGTCGCAACAATATCCAGGCTGTCCACTTCATTTGCTATGCTGTAGTTGAAGGTTTCAAGCACTGCCCGATTGATTTTGGGAATGTTGAGTGTTTCTACTGCAATTTTGATCAGTTCCTGTAAATCTACCGCACGTGCGAAGCGCAAACTGGCATCAGATAGTTTTTCCGTTTGTGATAACGCAAATTGGGTTTGTGCGGTAAGGCGCGCACCTTCCAACGCCAGTGCAATTTGATCAGAAACCTGTTGGAAGAAAGCCAGGTCTTCACCAGATGTAGGATTGCGCGGGTCATTGGCGACGGTTAACATCCCGACAACTTCTCCGCCCAACACTTTCATTGGAACGTTGGCGAAAAGGTTATCTGCCAAAATTTCATCATCCACTATCTTGGTGCCTGTCTGGTCGAACACGAAGCCTGTGGGCAGGCTTTCAGTTTCACGGTAGGATTTCCAGCCTTCGTGGCTTAGATTTTGATACAGACGATTGATTTCTTCAAGGCGCTCTGCCATTTCCTGCTCGCTGCGGCGGAGGGCTTCTTCCGCTTGTTTACGCTCAGTGATATCCTGATTCGCGCCGTAGAAACGGGCGACTTTTCCATTCTCGTCCCGTTCGACGGTCACTTTGACCGTGATATAACCGATACTTCCATCTTCATATACAATACGGTGGTCGAGGGTGGCGTTGTACACTTTTTCTGTTGAGCTTAGCGCTTTTCCAATTTCCGAACCCACAAGTCCCATATCATCTGGATGTACGAATAACTCTGCATATCGCGCGGACGAGATTTGATACCCGCCTGCTTTTTCGGCAGTGGAGTGGAAGATTGAATAGAATTGGTCGTTGAAAGTGAAGAGGTCTTTCTCGACAGTATATTCCCAATTGGCAAGGCGGGCGGTGAGGAGCGCTTCTGCCAGGCGAGCTTCATTCTGGCGGATAGCCTCGACCAGTTCGGCGCTATACATGGCGATGGCGATTTGTCCGCACAAACCTTCAAACAGCAGGCGGTCTTCATCACTCAATGCGCCAGCCTGATTGCTCTGCACATCGAGCACACCCAGAACTGTGTTTTGCCATTTGATTGGCACGGCAATTTCGCCTTTTGTATCGGGCAGGAGGGGGTTGGGCTGCCAATCTGGGTCGTCTGCCAGGGTGGGGCGCAAAATGGTCTCGCCTGTGGCGGCGGCGGTACCGATCAAGCCGCTGCCCATGGGCATTTGGTGTCCGCCTGCAAGCATCTTTTGACCTATTTCACCATATCCGTTGATTAGAACCACTGCGTCCTTTGCAACATCATAGCGTAATAGTTGTGTGTGGTAATACCCGAGGCGTTCCTTGGTGAGTGTTACAACTCGATCAAAAAGATCATTGATTTCAGATGCAGCCGCAACTTCCTGCGAGATTTCTGTACTCACTTGCACTTGATAACCACGGCGTTCAAAAGCTTCCTGAACTTGTTGTTCCAGTTGTTTGCGTTCGGTAATGTCGCGGTCAGTACCGCGATAACCCAGTATCTGTCCATTGGCATCGAAGAAGGGGACACCGTTGGTTTCCAACACAACTAGGCTTCCATCTTTGCGAAGGTTTGTATTTTCCAAACCCACCAGCGGTTGTTGGGTTGAGATCAGGGGCACAAAAATACCCGCCACACGTTGGGCTTCTTCGGAGGGCATCAGGTCAAACGGGGTCTTGCCCACTACTTCCTCGGGTTCGTAGCCCAACAGATTTTTGATATTCGGGCTGATGTAGGTATAAGTTCCTTTGCTGTCCACTTCCCATACCCACTCACCCAGCGTTTCGACCAGGTTTTGGAAGCGCGCCTGACTTTGCTTGATTGCATCTTCCGCCTGTTTGCGTTCAGTGATGTCGAGGAAGGCACCGACCAGTCCAGCCACACTACCGCCTTCGTCATAAAACACATCCTTGGCAAAGATCACAGGGCGAACGTCTCCATTCTTGTCTTTTGTGGTGGCTTCATAGACTTGATGCTCCGGGGTGTGCATCAAGTCCAAATCTTTCTGGTGATATATTTCCGCGTTTTCACTGGGCCAGATCTGGTGAACTGTTTTGCCTTGAATTTCTTCTGATGTCACTCCCATAATATCGGTAAAAGCACGATTGCAACCTTGATATCTGCCTTCTTTATCCTTGTAGAAAACAGGTGTCGGAATTGCGTCCAGCAATGCTTTGGTGAAATTTACATTCCGTTTGAGTTCTTCTTCCACTTGTTTACGTTCGGTGATGTCTTCAAATGTACCCAGGATGCCGATGACATTTCCCTGAGCATCGTGTAGTGGGATCTTTGTAGTATCCACCCAGGTCTGTTTTCCATTCGCCTGCAATTGTGGCTCGATGATATGGTATTTTGGTATGTCAGACTCCATTACATCGCGATCATCTTTTATGTATGCATCGGCTTCTTCTTTTGTCCATGCCAGATCATGGTCGCTCTTGCCAACAATTTCCGACGGGTCATTGAGTCCAGCACCTTTGGCAAACACCTTGTTACTGCCCAGGTAAACAGAGTTTCTGTCCTTCCAGAATAGGAATCCGGGCATGGTATCCAGCACCAGTGTCAGGAATTTTCGGTTTTCCTGCAACTCTTGCTCCACCCGCTTGTTCTCGGTAATATCGCGGATGGTGCCGATTAGCCCCACAGGTTGGTCTTTGTCATTCTTTTGAACGGCAACCGTCATTAAGGTGGGAAAGGTCGTGCCATCTTTACGAGCATGACCGATTTCACTGGTATTCCCGCCTGTTGCCATGGCTTTTTCGTTGAAAGGTGTCACCTCTGTTTCCAACTGTTCCTGCGTGTGGAAAAGACTCAAGTGTTTGCCTACGATTTCATCCACTGTGTATCCGTGCATCTTTGCCCAGGCAGGGTTTGCGTAGAGAACATTTCCACTCAGGTCAGCCAGAGCGATACCGTCACTGGTCTGTTCCATTGCATTTTTTAGACGAAGTAGTTCTTTCTCTGCATCCTTGCGATCAGTGATATCGCGGATGGATGACGCGCGGATGATACGATCACCTTCCTTGAAGATACGCGTGGAGGTCTCTACTGGAAAGGTGGAACCGTCTTTGCGGACACACTGAATTTCATATGGCAGGACGGCTTCCAATTGCATTTGCTGTAAAACCTGTTTTTGTGATTCGGGCACGATAAACTCCAGCAGGTTTCTGCCAAAGAATTCAGTGTTGTCCGAAAGTCCAAACATGGCAAGCGCCGCTGGGTTTGCGTCCACAATTTTGCCTTGTTCATGAAATACCAAACCTTCAACCGTTACCTCGGTGAACCTTCGGAAACGTTCCTCGCTTAGACGAAGCGCATCTTCTGCCTGTTTGTATGCGGTAATGTCTTCGAAACTTCCATCGTAGTAAAGAATGTTATCGTTTTCATCGCGGGAGATTGTCGAACTCTCGCGCACAAAAATTGGCGACCCATCCTTCTTTGTCCACACGCTTTCCTGCTCAATGACACCTTCACGCTCAAGTCTTTCACGGAATTTCTTACGGGCATCCACCTCTTCGAACCCCGACTGTTCCAAATTCCTTT
This sequence comes from Candidatus Brevifilum fermentans, assembly GCA_945877125.1. GTDB lineage: Bacteria > Chloroflexota > Anaerolineae > Anaerolineales > Villigracilaceae > Villigracilis. The sequence continues at coordinate 21,516 of CAMCQT010000009.1, forward strand.
GGGACATTTCCTCAAATGAATCAAACCCAAGCAGCCTAAGCCCGGTTGGATTTATCATCAAGATGCGGCCGCCTGGTGTTGTGCGATATAAGCCGATCGTTGAGTTATCATAGATGGAGCGAAATAATACTTCACTTGTGTGCAAAGCTTCTTCTGCCTGCTTACGCGCGCTGACATCGGTAATTTCTGAGAGCAGCACCTGCTCATCTTCAAATTGGAAAGGTTGAATTGAAATCGAAACCCATAACATGCTGCCGTCAATGCGGCGGGCGCGTATTTCGTTGTTTGCGATGGAGCCTTCAATCTTAAAACGTTCCAGCATTGCCTTGCGATCTTCCAGATCCCAATAAAAATTAGGCACTGGCGTACCGACCACAGAAGTAACATCCGCGATTCCTAATAAACTGGCAATTGCTTTATTGGCATATAGAATTGTGCCATCCCCGATCCGTGTGATCAGTACGCCAATGGATGATGTATCAAGGATATATTGTTCGTAGCGGGTGGCGTTGTTCCCATTCCATTCATCAGATTTTTTTGAGTTGTTTTGTGAAGCGCTCATTCATCACCTCCAACAGTGTTTTGTGATTCTGCAGGCAAGGCAGGTTGGTTTCCATTATTTGCGATGGCTTCTTCTATAAGTTCAACTGGATGGTGTGGTTGGTGCTCGGCAGTGGTTGTCAGGCGAACAATGGTCTTTCGCCCCAAGAGGGTGCCTAACTCTTTTGCAGCCGTGCGTAGAATGGTGGCAGGGTCGGTTGAGCTGCGCACGGCGCTGGTGATCTGGCGCAGGGCTTGCTCGCGCTCGGCTAGCTTTTGGGTTGTTGCCAGGGCTTGTTCCGTCTGACCGGAAAGGCGCAGGGATTCGATATGTGCGCCGAGGCGTTCGGCAACCGCGTTGACAAGTTCGAGGGCTTCGCTGTCATCAGATTTAAGCCCCAGTACCAAAAGTTTACCCACTATTTCATCACGGACTTTGAGCGGCAGGCTGAAAGCAGAATGTTCAGCCAATTCATGCGTGAAGGGTCGGACTTCCTTCAAGTCATAAATGTAACTCATGCCTTTATTGGCATTTACATAATCTTTCCAGCCTTCGCGGGTGATGCGGTGTGACGCTTGTTCCGCCTCAGCGCGATAGCGCTCGGCGCTGTCCAACAGGCGTAAGTTTTCGATCTGTTGCGAGACCTGACGTGCCACCGTATCCACCAGTTCAGATGTGCGCGTGATGGGGGATTGCCCTTCCATTTCCACCACTAAATTTCCAAGTGATTCGCCTGTAACTTCGATGGCTGCGGTCAGGGTGTTACCGTTTGTTTGTGACTGCGATTGTTCCGCATAAGTCATTGGGGATATCTTGTTTTGTTCGAATACAAAACCGGTCTCTTCGGGCTGGTGGATGGCGTCTAAATAATCCACCCAATTGGCGCGGGATAGACGCTGCGCCTGCGCTTCCACTACGGCGCGGGCTTGTTCTGTCTCTGCCAGGAAGTTTGCATTTTGAATGGCGATGGCTAATTGACCCGCCAAGGCTTCAAAGGCGGGCAAAATATCCTGTAATGAACCTGCGTTTTCACTTTGTATATCCAGCACGCCCACCACTTTTTCGCCGATCAGCAAAGGTACTGCCATTTCTGAACGGGTATTGGGTAGAAGCGGATTGGGCTTGAAGGTGGCGCTGGACTTTGTGTCTGAGATAACAACTGTTTTTTTCTCTACCGCGGCGCGTCCATTGATGGAGCTTATGTTGAAAGGCAGACGGTGATTGCGTTCCAATAATTCTGCGCCCACTTGTCCGGTACCAGCTTGCAGGTTGAGGTAGGTCTGGCTGGGATTTGTTAGATAAACCTGCACATAGTACAGGTCAAATTGCTTGCGGATGAGTTCAGCTGCTTCCGTCAACATAACATCCAGTGCGCGCACTTGTGATACTGTGCGTCCGACCTCGGCGGCGAGTTCAAGGTTGCGGGTACGTTCTGTCACGCGGCTTTCGAGTGTGCCGATGAAGTCTCTCAACTGCTGGGTCATGCGGTTGAATGTGCCTGCCAGCGTGCCGATCTCATCGCCTGATTCCACTTGGGCTTGGACGTTGAAGTCGCCGCCCGCAATCTTTTCTGCGGTTTGCGTCAGGCGCACAACAGGTCCGGAAAGCGTTTGCGAGAAGAAGAAGCCAGCCACGCCTACCAGCACGGCCACGATTAAGGTCGCCAGCAAATTATTAAAAGTCTGGGTTGCAACAGGAGCTAGAAAAACGCTTTGCGATTGCACAAAAACTACAGACCATGTTTTAGTTGTTAATTGGGCAATTGTGGCTTGTTCTAATTCGCCGTCACTGTTGGTGTCAGCGGCAAAGAATGGAGTCTTTGCGATATTATTAATACCGTTTTCAAAATCTGTCAGGTTGGTTGAAAGTTCCTGTGGCGTGCCTGCGGGCATTAATCCTTGTGCTTGCAGGTTTTTCAAGAGCGTGGGGTCAAGCGGAATAACAGATTTGAATACACGGTTGCGATCTGAGCCGTGTGCCAAACGAACATGGTTGTTATCGAGTAAAACAGCGTAGGAACTTCCGCCTGCCAATCCGGTATCGCCAACGATCAATTTTTGAAGAATAGATGCCGTATAGCGAATGCGGATGATGCCAATCACTTTGCCCGTGGCATCACGTGCTGGCGCGGCAAAATAAATGGACGGTACGCCTGAGGTCGCGGAGTATTCAACATCAGAAACGTTGGGCAAACCTGTTTTTATAGTGTTTTTGAAATATGTACGGTTCGCTTTATCCAAGCCAATATCAGTGGGGTTCGTATCAACTATATCTATACCGTTTAGATCGAACACTGCAACGGATGAAATAAATACAGGGTCTTCGCGTGACATGGCGATGATGAATTTGAGCGCGCGGGCTCCCTCGGCACTGCCAGCACGTTGATCGGCAGGCAGGGAGAGATATTCAACCACAGCGGGAAACTGCGCTACAGCGCGCACATGTTCAAGTTTCGCTTCAATGAACGTGTCAATTTCCTGCGCGCTTGTTTTTGCGGCTGATGCAAGTTTTTGGTTGGCGTCATTGGTCAAGGCGGTACGGCTGGAATTATAGGTAATGAAACCGACAATGACCAGTGGGATGATCGTCACCGCGAGAAAGGCAGTCACCAGTTTTGTGCGCAGGGTGAGTGAACGCCAGCCAAGAAACGGGTTTAGCCCGCCGGGTAGCGCGGAAGAAGCCTGTTGTAAGGTAGGGATATTTGTTGTCATCGGATTCTCCTCTGCTACTTCAAGAATGAAGGATCAAGCAGAACGTTCATGTCCACAGGTTTGGTAATCAGTCCAGACTCAACTAAAAATTGCTGATGTTGTTGGGCGGTAAAATAAATTGAAGTTGTATCAATGCCTTGTTCGAATGCGCTCAAATTTGCCGCAAGATCAAATATCTTTACGCCCTCAATGGAAATTTCTTCTGGTTTAAGTCCTGTGGCTTTTGCAATTAGGGCATTGCCTTCGGCAGGGTTGGCTTGCCACCAGTCTACAGCCTCAAACCAGGCAGCAACAAAGCCGCGAATATCCTCGGGACGTTGTTCAACTAACTTGGCTTGAAAGGCAACTACACTTGGCATAAGACCGGGGAAATCGGCTGTGGAGGCAAGGATATGATTATTGTTGGCTGTTGCTTGTGAAAGGTAGGGTTCCCATGTATATCCGGCATCTATCTGGTCTGGTATTTGCCCCGGCGCACTTTCTGCAGGTACATTTAAAAATTCAACATCGGCTGAGGTTAACCCATTCTGGCGCAGAAAATTGACAGCGAAGAACTCGCCAATGGAACCTAAACTTATGCCGATGCGTTTGTTTTTTAGATCGGCGGCGGTTTGGATGTCGGCTGTGGCGACTAATCCCTCAGCGCCGTTGGAGTTGTCTGTGATCATCACGAATTTCAAGGGCGTTTGACTTGCGGGCACGACTAGGTCATATAAGCCGCTGACTGCGCCGTCTATATTGCCGCTGGTGATATCGGGGTAGACCGCTTGGTAGTTGTCGTATTGAATGAGCTCAACGAATACGCCATGTTTTGTAAAGTATCCATTTTCTAGTGCAATAAGAATGGGATAGTAGCCAGGCCATAATGTCCATGCAACGCGCAGGGGTGTTTTGACGGCAGGCTGTGTCCCCGAGCAGGCGCTCAGGAGAACGGTAACAATTATCAGGGTGGAAAAGATGCGGAAGATTCTATTTTTCATGTTGAAATTCCTTAAGTCGAACTTAAGTTTCTCATTATGTCATTGCGAGGAGGGCAATTGTTCTTTCCGACGAAGCAATCTCCACGCAATAAGGGATTGCTTCGGACAAAGAACAAGAACGTCCTCGCAATGACATTATTTATTGTCATTTTGACGACTTGCCTGTACATTGACGCTGACTCGTGACGCGCCAAGCGCCAGCCCAATTTCACGGATGGCAGTTTGCAGGGTGTCGTCTACGGTGGTAGCGCGTTGGATCTTCTGACCGATGGCATTCACCAGCGATTCAAGATCGGCTTGCGATTTGGATACTTCAAACGAACGCACGTTTTGAATGGAGGTGGATACCTGCGCCGCCAGTGTGGTTTGGATATTAATATCTGACTCTGTGAAACGTCCAACTTGATCAGACTGCACATCGAAGACGCCAATCACTTTTCCACCGACGATCATTGGAACTGCCAACTCGGAGCGCGTATCTGGCAGGAGTGGGTTGGGCAGGAAGTCGGCCGCCTGCGTTACGTCGTTGACTGTAACGCCTTTTTGTTCACGGGCGGCGCGTGCCACCAGCGATTGTTCGCGGTTGAGTGGAATGGAGAGTCCCTTCGCTTTCATCTGGCGTCCCGCTTCGCCTGCACCAGATGCCAGTACCAGATTCTCACCGGCTTCATCCAACAGGTAGATGTGCGAGTGATACAGACCAAAGCGTTCTTTGGAAAGGTTCACCACTTCTTGCAGGAGTTTATCGGTTTCCAAAATGGTGGCGGTGGCGGTTCCTACTTCAGCCACTGTCGCTAAGTCTTTGGTACGGGCTGCCACGCGTCCTTCCAAACTGCCGATCAAATCGCGCAATTGGGCGGTCATGGTGTTGAAGGCGTTGGAGAGGGTGCCGATTTCGTCCTTGCTCTCGGTCTTAACGGTCAAATTCATGTTGCCGGCTGTTACCTGAGTGGCGGTATCCGTCAAGTTTAGAATTGGCACCACAAATCCGGTAGCAAAACGTGTGCCGATGAAAACCGCCAGCGCGCCGACGAACATCACCGCCAGACCGATGATAAGTCCCAGCGTGCCCGCCAATGCATTGACCGGCGCCAGGGCTTCAGATTCATCAAGTTTGGCAATGACTGCCCAAATTTGTCCATTGGGATGGGTGGCATCTGGCGCGTTAACCTCCAGCGGCGACCAGACGCCCAGCACGCCAAGTCCGCGGAAGTCAGTAAACGTTGCCTGTCCTGATTCACCCGCCAGCGCGGATCTTGTGGCAACTGTATCTACTTTGAAATCTGGATTTAAGATGGTTGATTCCACGCCCAGAGCAGCCAGAAAGCGGGTTTCAGTTCTGCGGAGCTTGTCTTCGCCTACAATGAACGTCTCGCCTGTTTCGCCCAAGCCTGTGTCTTCTGCCATGACCGCGTTGAGTTGTGCCTGTGAGGCTTGCGCCGCTACGATCATTTGAATATTATTGTTCTCATCCAGCACTGGAATGCCGAAGAAGGCTGCGGGTTTTCCGCCAATTGGCGCGTATGCTGCGAAATCTGCAAACTCAAGCCCCTTGCTTTTAATCACTTGAGATATCATTGCGCCGAGGTTGGTGCTGTTGTATTCTCCGGTCAAAATATTAGTTTTATAATCCGCCTCTTTTGCAACGCTATAAAAGATATAGCCATCCGGACTGATCAGGAAAAGATCGTAATAACCGTACTCTTCTGTATAGAGTGTCAAGTAATCCTTTTCCGCGCCCGCATGTGTTGGAGAGAGCGCTTCCTCTGCTCCAATTTTAGAGATGATCGCCCAGTTGAATCCCTTGATTCCCATGGGCTCATAGGATGCCGCAACAGCCTCGCCTGCCCCGCCAATAGATAACGTGTTGCCGGTTTTACCTGCCAGCGCATCGCGTACAAATTTTGGCGTACGATCCGAGACATCGGTTCCGATCACAAACTCGGGTCCCAGCGATGAACGGGTATTTCGCATGGTATAGCGCCCGTCTGCTTCCAGCGCCACCAGGAAGGTTTCACTGGTTAAGCCCAGACCTGTTTTTTCTGCCATGATGGTGTCAATCTGTGCCAGGGGGAGTTGATACGCTAAAATTCCCACAAAGTTTGAACCATTGTAAATAGGCGTTCCAATAAAGAGATGGAGTCCGTTTTCAAAATTTCCAACGTCTGCAATATAGGTTTCTCCTGCGGGCGCATTCTTCAAGGCTTTATAAAGCGCGGCAAAGTTGCTGCTCTTATAGTCGCCGTTGACCAGGCTGGAGCCAAAACCATCTCCTTTGGAAACGCTGTACACAATATTGCCTGCCGGGTCAACGAGGAAGGCGTCTTCATATCCATGGATGGCAATATAGCCAGTGAAGAAACCGTGCTGTTCCTGGTGCGCCGAGCTGTAGGCGCTGCCATCACCGGCGGACTCCAACTTTGCGTTGCCTAAATACAGCGCGCGCGCTTCATCTGCTCCGAGTGTATTGAAACCCGTTGTTAAATCCATCACGCCTGTCACGATGCCGGGGTCTGACGCCACGTCACGAACATCCGCATCCCATACCTGGAATTGACGGGTAATGCCTGATTTTTTCAAGGTGTTCACTGCGCTGAGTTTTACGAAAGCCTCATTGCTTAATGTTGACATGGTTTCACCTAGTGATGCCATGTCACTCCTGCGTTCTACCATATAAGATGCGATTTGATTCGCTTTGATTTGTTGTACCGCCGCGAGCTTGTCGAAAGCGTCTTGCGTCAGCGCGTTTCGCACCTGAACGTAGGTCACCCACCCTAAAAAGATACTGATTAGCACTACCGGGATGATAGCCGCGCCGACCACAATGGCGGTCAAGCGGTTGCGGATGGAGGCTTGTAGGAATTTGGCGATGTTATCCCAGTTCATTTGGATGACGAGAGTGGCAATCGTCAGGATTACTATTGCAGCAATGACCGGCAATGCTGTTGCCATGAACGCAGGCGCAGGCAGGCGATAGCTAAGAGGCAGGAAGTCCAGCACGTACGTTATTATCGCAACTGTGATGGTGAAAGCAAATGCCCGGTTTCTTTTTTCTTTTGGTAACCCTACCGTGGCAACCGCACCCGCAAGAGCTAATTCAATAAACCCTAATATCAATCCAAACCCAGCTAATAATAATGCTGTGCCAATTAGCGAGAACAAAAACCCGCCAATAATCAGCCATATTCCAGTCTCGGTGTTCCCTTGCTTGATGCGGGTGATGGCGATAATTGTCATCAAGCCAAAGACTAAAACAACCCCGGTGCGGGCAAATTGCTGCCAGTCACCGCTTTGAAAGCCCAGCGACAGGCTCATGACTATATTTACCGATATTGCAACGAGAAAAACAATCGCGATAATGAATGCCTTGCGTTCCTGAGCTTCATCCCGTTTTGGAGTTGGTGTACTCATCGGATACCTCCTGAGTGTGTTTGGACAACAGGGCTGTTATTCTGTTGCTTATTCATTGACGACCGCCTTGCTCTCGCCGACCAGCGCAGGCGGGTCAAGTGCCACAAGCGTGGGCTTCATCCCCAATGCGTGACCCAGTTCGCGCGCCGCGATCTGTAGCGCCGCTTCAATACTGGTTGTGTTTTGGATCTTTTGGGTAATGAGGTTTACCGTGGTTTCGCGTTCTGCGTGTTGTTGTGCTTGCGAGAAGGAACGCGCGTTTTGCAAGGCGGTTGCCACCTGCGATGCAAGTGTGGTCTGGATGCTGGCATCTTCGTCAGAAAAGGCATTGACGCGATCTGATTGCACATCCAGCACACCCAGTAGTCGATCACCAACGACCATGGGTACAGCCAGTTCGGAAGCGGTTTCAGTAAGAATTGGATTGGGCAGCCAACCTGAATCGCTGCGTACATCATTGACGATGACGGCTTGGCGGGTGCGTCCAGCGCGAGCTACGAGCGATTGTTCCTGATCCAGTGAAATTGTTGTGGTGCCATGTGTACCTTCATGTTCATCGCCTTCTTTATAACCACAAGCAGCGATTTCAAGCTCTGCTGTATTTTCATTGTAGGTAAATATATGGGCATGATATAAACCAAACCCGCGCTGGGTCAGATGGACGACTTCTTGAAGCATGTCATCAATATTGCCAATGGTGGCGGCGGCTGTGCTGATGTTGGCTACTGTTTGCAGTTCTGACGCACGCTTGGCTACGATTTCTGTAGATTGAATGTTTTTGATCGCAACGGCGATTTGGTTGGAAATTGATTGTAATGAGTCAATATCCTCTGTTTGCAAGCCATCTACGATATTCTGCTGTACATCCAGCACTCCCATTACCTTGTTGCCGATGGCGATTGGGATGGCTACTTCAGATTTGGTGTCAGGCAAAAGTACATTGGGCAGCCATTCAGGATTCTTTTCTGTATCTGCTACCAGCACGGCTTGATTGGATTCCGCCGCTCGTCCCACCAGACCGCGTCCTTTTGCGACCTTGTGGAATTGAGCAAGCATCATCTGACCAGCCTCGCCTGTGCCGCCCGCCATGACCAAATTATCATTGTTTTCATCATAAAAATAAATTTGAGTATGGTAATAACCGAAAGCGTTTTTTACTTGATTCACCACCTCGGTCACCAATTCCTTCTGGTTGATGATGGTGGAAAGACGGCGACTGACTTCCGAAGAGGTTGCCAGCGCTTTGGTACGGTCAGCCACGCGCTGTTCGAGTGTTTCGATCAATTCACGTAAGCGGCGGGTCATTGTGTTGAATGCTGTGGCCAGTGCGCCGATTTCATCATTTCTTTGCACCTGGGCATTTACTTCAAGATTTCCTGTAGTAATGTTTTCTGCAATTGTTACAAGTTGAGATATTGGTGTAACAATACTTCTTGTTGTTAGGAAGGCTACAACGATTGCTATAACCAGAGTTAGAAGCATCAATCCCAAAGTGATTGCAGATGCCCGGTTGGCTGACTGTAAAGCTTCGTCTTGGTCGTGCTCAGCCATAAGGGCGAGTTGCAATTCAGGTACCCAGAGATAAGAGCCTAGTGTCGGCACACCCCTATAGTCACTGTAGAGTTCCGAGCCAGTGGCTTTTAATTTAATTGCATTTGTTGTGCCGTTTGTACGAACATAGGTTTCGCCAATTTTTGCTTCTCCGAAACGCAACTGGCTTAATAACGCGTAATTGGAACCAACCAAATAGGTTTCGCCAGTTTCTCCAAGACCAACGCGTTCAATCATGATCTGGTCCAACACTGCCAGATTGGCACGGCCTGCTATAACGCCAATGACCGCACCGCTTTTGTTTTTGATGGGCTGCGAAAAAATGATCGAGTAACTTGATAACGCTACATCATAAATAGGCGGTGTAACAGTCGCTTCCTTTAGACCTTGACGATAAAAAGTTTGCGTTGAAAATATTTTCCCTTCCTGCGAACTGTTCGTGGATAAAATGACCGCCCCATCTTTGTCCATGATAAACAGCTCTTCAAAATAGCCTGTTACTTTATTGGAATTATTGAATTTGTTCCGCAATTCTATTTTGGCTGTATCAGCTTCGGCAGAATTCTGAAGGATATTATTCGTGTTATCAAGTAAGTCTCTACCTTGCAGAAACAGATCAAGGTTGACTTGAAGTGAGGAAACCCAGGTACTAATCTCATTTTTTTTCAACTGAGCTATTGACGCCAGTTGTTCAAACGCCGCGTTTCTCAAACCCTGGGCATTGATCAAGCCGGATACGATGCCAGTGGCGAGCACTGGTAGAGCCGCCAGTAAAATAAAAGTGATCAACAAGCGGTTCCGAAGTGATAGCGAACCTCTTCGCTTGTTGGATATAGTCTTATTGTTGCCAGGGATAGCGTTTATGGTCATTACAGCCTCCAATCATTATTTAGCCAATATTTGATGCATAGTGTTTTAGAGTCTATTTCAAAAAAATAATAAGTGCGTTACAAATGAATGCAGATTTATTACGCATCAAAACTTGCAGGTGTTTTTTCATTTTATGCCTTTGCAATATGGCAATACACCATGGGCATTGCCTAGAACTAATACGAGGGGAAGCAAACTACACAAAAGATTGCCTTCCCTCGTATTAGTTTTCTTTATTTGTTTATTTTGTCCATGAATTCAGATGTGTAGGCGCTGGAAACGTCAAAGGGGGTCGTAATGACTTTCTGCGCCAACAAAATATCGTACATTTGCTGCCACATTTCCGGTTCCATTACGCCGATGGGTAGGGTTCCTGTATCTACCAATGGAACCGAGGCTTTCAAGGATTGCAGTTGAAAATCGCGTTCAAGGGTAGGGTCAAAGGCGATGGTGGCATCTGTGGCTGTCTCAGGGTTTTCAACGGCAGTTTGCCATCCTCGTATTGTGGCGCGTAGGAAGCGCTCAACCACATCCGGATTTTTCGCAATGAAATCGTCCGTTGTGAAGACCACATCAGCATAAAATGGGACACCATAATCTCCAGGCCAGATTGCCGAGTTAGGAATGCCCTGCATGTTGGCTTTTACAATCGAGTCGGTGGAATATGCGTTACAGACGTCGTATCTCTGCGCGCATTCCAAAGTGTCGAATGTTTTCGGGTCTTCCACGGTAATCAGGCTGGGATCAATCCCTGCTTTGTTGATCATGGCGTTAAATGTCCAGAACCCAGAGCCTTGACCTATTCCAACTTTTTTGCCGATGAGGTCTTCTGGTTTGCTGACTTTGATGTCGCCAATTGACATATAGACCTGTGGGCTGATGCGAAATATTACAGCAATTGCCCGCACTGGGGCTCCATTTGAGCGAGCTACGAGAACTTCGTCAGCGGCTCCTATGCCAAAAGTGTTTTTCCCCTCAACCACTTTGTCAACGCTGAGCATCTGTTCAAAATCCACGGGTTCAATTGTTACTTTCAAATTTTCATCGTTGTAAAACCCTTGTTCGTCAGCTGTGAAAATACCGGCAAACTGCGTCTGGGTCGTCCATTTCAGGCGCACAGATACTTCTGCGGTTTTTTTTCCGCAACTTGATAGAAGCATGGCGAAGAGTGTGAAAATAATGAAAATAGCATGGGAGCGGGGAATCATTTTTTCAGTTTTTTTCATGAAGCATCTCCTTGTTTGTCTATAACTGTGTAATTGCAATATTTATTCATTCCACTTTTATGGCACGATGAATTCATTGGAGTAGATTGTTCCTAGTTCGATTGGCTTTGCGATCAAGCCGAATTCCAATAAAATTTCCTGGGTCGTGTCCCACACATCCTCATCCATGGAGCCGATTGGAGCATCTCCAGTGTTAATGAATGGGATCTGGGCTTTCATCACTTCCTGTTGATATGTTAGATCCAGATTTGGGTCATACTTAACTGCAACGCCGGCTACTTCTTCCGGGTTTTCAATCGCATATTGATACCCTTTCAGGGTGGCTCTGATAAATTTGCCGATCAACTCAGGGTTGCCCTGCTTGAACGCCTCAGTTGTGAAAATTGTATTGATATAGACATCGTAGCCATAATCTTTATAGTAAATAAAATTCAATTCGTCGCCGGCGTCCTTTGCCATCACCTGTTGATCAGTTGCGAACATGCCGCTCATGGCGTCCATGTTTCCTGCTTTGATCTCGTTGGCGCCCTGAAAATCTTGGATAAGTGCATAATTCATTGAATCGCGATCCAAACCTGTGCGGCTCAACAGTGCCTGAAAAGGAAGGTCATTGAAGCCAGCTAGATCAAGCGAGTAAACGCCGATGGTTTTTCCAACCAGGTCTGCCGGCTTTTGGATATTGTCCTTGGCTAGTGATGTAATGGCTAACGGGTTTTCCCTGAAAATAGTTGCCACAGATACGAAATTCTGCTGGTTTGCTTTGGCAATTATGATGCTGTCTCCGCTGGAAATGCCAAATTGAGCCTTGCCGTTTTCTACCTCATCAAGTGGGTTGATGTCTGGCCCGCCGGCATTTAGGATGACATTAAGGTTTTCTTCTGCGTAGTAACCTTTTTCTATGGCTGTATAGAACCCGGCATATTCCACGCCATGAAACCAACTGAGCTGTACATTTACTGCATCGGGTATCGGGGTGGGGGCGGGGGGTGTATTTCCACAGCCGCTGATAAAAAGTGCTGTGATAATGACCAGGATACTGATAATTTCAATGTGCTGTTTTTTCACGAAAATCTCCTTGTCCTATGTTGTTGAAATAAAAGCTTTTATTTTATTAAAGCCGGAAGAGAAATACTGAAACTCGTACCTTTTTGCGGCTCACTTTCCACGCTGATTTGTCCGCCGTGATGCTCAACGATCGATTTCACAATGGCCAATCCGAGTCCGTTGCCTTCTTCTTCCCCGTTTTTTCCGCTCCGCACGCGGTAGAAACGGTTGAAGATGAACGGCAGGTCTGAAGAGGGAATGCCATATCCATTATCTTTTACCTCGATCAATGCTTGATCCTCGTTCATTTTTGTTGTGAGTATGATCGCGCCGCCCTTGGGTGTGTATTTAAGTGCATTCCCAATCAGGTTGCGGAACAATTGGCGCATTTGCAATGGGTCTCCATTAACATGGACCAATGTTGTACTGGGCGCAAATGAGAGGATTTGTTGCTTTAGCTGTGCCTGAGATGTAAATTCATTCTCCATTTCCGAGAGTAAATTTCCTATTTCAACAGGTTCATATTTCTTGGTCGCATCCAGATCCATTTGTGCCAGCGACATCATATTTTGTACGAGTTCGCTCATGGTGCGGGCAGCTCCCTGAATACGGCTGACGAAGTCTTTTTGCTGTTCGTTGAGCGGACCTGCCTGCCCAAGCAAAGTGCTGAAACCTGCAATGGTCGTGAGCGGATTCTTTAGATCGTGCGAGGCTGTGGCAATGAATTCATTCTTTACCTGGTCTAGGTCTTTGAAGCGCGTTACATCATGTAAAATGGCAACCTGTCCGCCTTCTTCGATCGGGGTTATCAATGCTGTAAATGTGCGCTGATCCGGCCAGATCACCTCTCCCGATTTTGCGATATGCGATGAACGTGCATCCTCCAACATTTTGATCAGCGCATCATAGCCATGCCCAACTGGCAAAGGCTGGTTGATATTTGCATTGAAATCCGTGAATAATTTTTCGCCGGCAGGGTTTAGTAAACTTAATTTTCCCTGTGCGTCGAACAATAAGATCGCTTCCGCCGCGTATTCCAGTACCGCCGCAAGTCTCTTTTGTTCCTGTGCCATGCTGGCATATAAACGCGCATTTTCCACTGCAATTGCCGCTTGACTGGCGATGGCTTGCAGAAGCAAAAGATGATCCAGGTTGAAATAGTTTTCCTGTTCGTGCGTCAGAATTAACAAACCCAACAGGTCTTTTCGACCATGCAAAGGCGCGATGACCGCCGAATGGATGGTTGCATCTTGTTGACCTGTCTGCCAAAGAGGGTCGTTGCGTGCATCTACCACCACCAGCCCTTGATGTGATTCCTGAATGTGCTTGAGCAAATTTTCAGGAATAACCATTTCGGCGTTTGAAGATTCCTGGGACGGCGAAACTTGATAGTTTTGTTGAGGTCCGTTTTGGGTGCCCAGGATGATCATATTGCCCTGAATGGCTCCGAGTGTTTCTACTGTGCGTCTGAGCAATACGTTGGCAAGGTCTTTAATATCGGTACGCGCGCTCAGTTCTTTGCCGATCTCAGGTAAAAGATTTAACTCACGGTTACGGCGGCGGATGATATCCTCCGCTTCTTTTACGCGTAATTTTGTGCGGATGCGCGCCATCAATTCATGGCGGTCGAAGGGTTTGGTCACATAGTCATCTGCGCCCAGGTTCAAGCCCGATTGCATATCTGAGGGGTCGATGCGCGCGGCAGTCAGAATAATTACAGGAATATGCTGAACGGCCGGGTCGTTGCGGATTTCTTCAAGTACGGTAAAACCGTCCTTGTGCGGCATGTTCACATCCAGCAAAACAAGGTCGGGCAATTCATCGCGCACTTTGTCCAGTGTTTCCAAGCCATCGCGCGCCGTTATATTTTCATAGCCTTCATATTCCAGATAGCGCGTTAATAAGGTGATGTTATCGGGTCTGTCGTCGGCTACTAAAATCTTGAATTTTTTCTTTCCCGCCACTGTGCTTTTGACTGGGCGCGTCGAATGTTTCATTTCTTCGATGGCGTTCGATGCGATCTGACAAATACGCTCAGGGCGCACAGGCTTGACGATCACTTCGTTCACCTTCAAGCGATGCGCTGTCACTTTCAGCCCGGGCACATCATACGCTGTCACAAGGTACGTATAAGCAGGCCGTCCAGCCGGGTGCTTTTGCATCTTCTCGATCAATTCCAGACCGGTCATTTCGGGCATAATCATGTCGGTGAACAAAATATCCACGCCGATGGTTTTTACTTTTTCAAGGGCATCGTGCCCGCTGGATGCTGAAATTACATTCACACCAGCCCCAAGTTGCGAAAGTGCGCGTGCCAGTGTCGCCGCAGTATTTGGGTGATCGTCAACGACGAGAATACGGACTTGTTCTTTGGGGGTGGGGTCTGGAGTGGTCATTGCGACCATTATCTGGCATAAATTATTCTTGGCCGTTAGGAAGAAGAGCATAAAAGTTGGGAAAAGTTGGGGACGAAAAACCCGCTCCCAGCCTAGGCTGGGAGCGGGTTCAAATCCAATGAGGAGGGTTTGCCCCTTTTCATTTTTGGCAGTTATCAGTTTTCGTCGATCAGGCAGCGCGCATCTACATAAGCCCAAATTTGGTGCCCACCCACGGGAAGCCCGCCTGTGATGGTGACGACCTTTGTGTCAGACATTCCGGGTTCAAGGCTGATATAAGAATCTGACCGGAAGAATTGACCCGCAGAGGTACACCCCGTTGCCGAGTTCAGGTCGGCTGAAGGATCCTTGTCAATATAAACATCCCTGTAAACAACACTGGCGCCGCCTGCCCCGCCCTGATTCTTAATGGTGATGCTCACGTTGAAGGTTTCGTTGGGCTGTGGAAACGCCGGGGTTAGAGTTACATCTGTAATGATTAGGTCAGGTTTATTTAGGTTGCGTACGGTGGTCAGGTATCCTTTGACAAAATTTCCGAAAACCGTAAGGCTCCCATCTGACTTGAGCAGGGCGGGCGTCCAGTCGTGGTGATACATCCATGCGAGGTTATTCAAGTTGTTGCTTTCCATCCATTGAGTAAACGCATCTCCGTAGGATGCCTGACTGCCCGGCCAGGTTGGGTTTGTAACATCAGCATCTTCGTAGCCCCACTCGCTGACAATGACAGGTTTTACGCCGATCAAGCCGCCCGTATCTTTGTTCCATTCCGCGGCGGTATTTGAACCCTCCACTGAATATTTATGATAAGCATAAACGACCTTTGAATCTGCAAGCGGATTGTCTTTGATCCCAGCCAGCCAGCTTGCCCAGCCGCTGCCAGTGGCAAGCACAATATTTTGTCCGCCGTTGCTCCGCACCGTTTGGATGAGGCTTTCGTAAAACGGCTTAAGACTTGCCCAGTAGTTTATGTTGTTCCAGTCAGAACTGTCGTGGGCGGGCTCATTCCACAGGTCAAAAATGATGCGCGTGTCTGAGCCATACGTTTGCGCCATTTGAGTCCAGAAGGCTGTCGCTGCGCTCATGCTTGAGTCGTAGGTATCTGCGGGGTTGCCGGCATATGCTGGTTGATACCAACCATTGGGCCAGCCAATAACATGATATGAAATAATGACATACATCCCGTTATCCAACGCCGCGTTAACCTCCTGTGCCAGCCCGGCAAGCAGGGTGGCGCGATCCATATTTTTCCATTGCGTCGGAAAGATGCTGATGCGTGCCACATTTGCGTGCCAGTCTTGAGCAAGGGTTGCGTAGTTGGCGGTTGAATACATCGGGCCGTACCAGCCGCGCGCCCAGAACGGGTCGCCCATGTTAACTCCGCGCAAACGGACAGGCAATCCATTGGCAACAATATCTGTGCCAGAAACCGAAAGCCCCGGCAAAATGACTGCATCCACGCAGGTATTGCCGACGCTCAGGGTTGGGCTGGTGTATCCTGTGAATGCAGAAACCCCGTTTGTGACATGAATGATGGTCTTGATCGTCGAAATGACCCACGCATTCCAGTCGGCATATCCGCGGGTGCCATGTTCCCCGCCAGTGGGGCACATGCTAAAGACATTGGTATCGCCTCTTGTTAGGTGGGCATTGCTTAATACTCTAACGCCGCAATTTCCCCAGGTACATTCATCTGTCGGGAAGGTGGTGTCGCCTAAATTTTCGATCATGCCAACGCTGTACGATGCAGTGTTGGCCAAACCCGTCCGAGTGTACGCCCCAGTTGTCGGGTTGGTTAGAACGCCGGGCGCTCCGTACCCGGCATCCTCTGAAACAAATCCGAGTGCCTTGCCTTTGCTGCCTGCGCTGCCGTTGTACCCATTGGCTTGCAGGTATTCCATCACCCAATAATTCTGCGCGCCGCCATACGAAGACCCATCCACAACGATGGCGTTGCAGTTGGCCGGAATGGCTGCATCGGCGCATAATTTATTCAAACCTTGCAGGGTTTTTACGTCAATATCGCTGATCCACGTGGCGCTTGAGTCAAACCCAATTGCCAAAGTTACATAGCCTTGATTGACCAGGTTGGTGTTCTGGGCAGAGACAGCGGCGTTCACCGCGCCCGTTCCGCCCCAGCCGGGCAAAAATACCACCACAGGCCGTTTTTCACCCGTCGGAATTCCAGTGGGCCAGGTGGCAATTGCCCGACCTATGGTTAGTGTTTTGCTGTTCGGTACGAAGGTGGGCATTGCCTTTGCGGCAGAAAATATTTGTCCTGCCAGTATCAACGTCACTAATGCGATAAGGGAAATTATGCGGAACCAATTTTTTGTCATGTTTTCCTTGTGAAGTGCCGAAGATTTGGTTATCCCGAATTCCTTCAATTGAGACGATTTTGATAAAGTATATCTTGACTGTGTGCGCCCATGACTAGCCCAATTGTCCTAATGTAACCGCCAAAAGATGATGAAAAACCCGCTCCCAGCCTAAGCTGGAAGCGGGTTCAAATCCAATGAGCAGAATCAACGCCGGAAGTTTAATCGGCTACAAGGCGGTAGCCTGCCCCGCGCACGTTGATCAAATGAGACGGGGCATGCGCGTCCTGCTCAATGACTTGCCGCAGTTGATGAATGTGCCACTTGGTGAGTTCCTGCGCCTCACGCGCATCAGCCTGATAGCCCTGTGCTTCGGCAACCAAGGTTTGGTAATTTACCACATTTGGAGAGTGCCGCGCCAGCACAAGCAGGTAATCAAACGAAGTGGGTGGGATGGTAATGGTCTGCTCGCGGATGAGGAGACAGCGCTTGTGCATGTCTAATACCAGTTCGCCGCGTTTCAGAAAACGGTTTGCGTTTACACTGGCGGGCTGCAAGGGACCCGTTACGCCGGTTCCCAGGCTTTTTAATTCTGCTTGCAGGGCTTCGATCTGTAAAGTGATCTCGCGTTTGCGATTTTCCTTTTGTTGATTCGCAAGAATGCTTTGGGCACGCTCGATCACTGCTTGTGGCTTGAGAGGTTTTAGTAGGTAATCGGTGGCGCCATTTCTCAATGCTTCCACTGCCGAGCTTAGGTCGGGTTGTGCCGTGAATAAGATGACCGGTAAATTTGGGTAACTGGCGTGGATCAGTTTGAGCGCATCCATGCCGGCCATGCCGGGCATGCGCAGGTCCATGAAGATCAAATCAAAGTTTGTGGTTTCTATGAAAGAAAGTCCCTGTTCCCCATTTTCAGCCGTGGTGACTTCAAAGCCGGCGTGTTGAAGAATACGCGCCAGGGTTTGGCGCAGAGCCGCTTCGTCATCTATGATGAGAATATGACCTGTAATGTTCATTGGATCTCACTATTAAGGGTTGGAAGCCAAATTTTGAAAGTTGAGCCTTTATCTGGGTTGTTCTCTGCCGCAATGCGACCGTGATGTTTCATCATAATGTCATACGAAATGGTCAAGCCAAGTCCTGTGCCTCTTTGTTTGTTTGTGACAAAAGCGTCAAAGATATTTGGCAGAAGTTCGGGGGATATACCTGTGCCGCTATCTGAAACGGTAAGCAGGACTTCGTTTGAATCCGGCAATGACTTTGTGCACACCACTAATTTTCCGCCGGTAGCCATGGCTTCCACTGCGTTCATTAAAAGGTTGATGATGACTTGTCGTATTTGGTCTGCAAGGACCTGTACCAGCGGCAAATCGGGCTCCGGGTGAAATTCAAAGTTAATCTCGTTATGTCGTAAATGGGTTGAGATGAGTGCGTAGACATCTTCGATGATATTGTTGACTTGAATGGGGCGGAAATCCTCTACTTGAATGGGGCGGTAGGTGGAGCGCAGGCGTTCGATCAGCGCCGACATGCGTTCCGCTTCAGAAAGTACAATGTCCAAGTCTAATTTGCCTTGCAAAGAAATTCCTTTTTCTTCACGCAATAGAAAGAGCGCATTTTGAATAGCCTGCAAAGGATTGTTCAATTCATGCGAAACAGAAGCGAGCAAGCGCCCCATGGTGACCAGTCTTTCGCTTTGTACCATTTCATTGCGGATGGCCGTCTCAACTTGCAGGGCGGCTTGCAGGTCAGAGTATAAATTTGCCTTTTGAAGCGCAATTGCAAGTTGGTCAGCCACCGCAGAGACTAATTGCAAATCGCGCTGTGATAGATAGGCTGGCGGCACTTGTTGAATATCAAGCAAGCCAAGAATTTTGTCGCCGATCTTAACCGGTACTGCCAGCTCAGATTTTGTATTTGGTAGGAGTGGAGTTCGTACGAAGGAAAGCATTTTGTCTACATCGTTTGTAAAGAATGCGGCGTGTGTTTCGGCGGTATAGCCTACGATGCCTTCCCCGGCGCGCAAGCGATGTCCTTGCTTTTTCAATTGTCCGCCAATTTCGCCGCTGCCTTCACACATTACAAAATCACCAGTTTCTGGCTCCAGCACATAGATTTGAACATGATAGTAGCCAAAATTCTTTTGGAGCAGGTTCACCACGTCTTTTAGTAATTCCTGCGGGTCAAGTGAGGCGACCAATCCTTGATTGATACGATACAAGGCATTTGATTCTTTCAAAGCCTGTTGTATGCTTTCCAGCAGATGCGCGTTCTCAATGGCAATTGCGGCCTGAGTTCCCAGTGCGCTCAAAAGATGACTTTCCGCTTCTGTGAACGCGCTGACTGATGCGCTTTGCACGCTGATCGTGCCCAGCCTTTGATCCCCGCTTTGCACAGGCGCCACGATCAATGAGCGATATTTGGGCGGTTCTGCATAGGTGACAAAGCGTGGATCTTTTTCAACGTCCGCGATATTGACCGTTTGCCCTGTTACAAGCACCTGTCCGGCAACGCCTTCATTTGGGCGAATTTTTATGAATTTCCAATTTGTTAATGCATCCTCATACCCGCTTACCGCCTGTGCTTCGAGGAGTTGTTCTTCCTTATCCAAAAGATGAATTACAGCTTGCTCTGCCCCGTGGATCAATTCTTTTGCAGATGTGACGATCAATTGCAGGACGGTCTGCAAGCCGATCCGTTCGGTTTCACTGAGTGCGCGCGAGATGTTGGCCAGTGTTTCCACTTCGTGCAAACGTTTTTTTAATTCAAGATCCTGTTGCACGTTCCATACCGCCAGCGCAATTTGGTTGGCGGCTTGCTCAGCATGTTCGAGCCTTTCCGGTGTGAATTGATTCGTTTGATTGCAGCCAACAATGGCGGCGCCAAGTTTATGTTCCCCATAAATTAAAGGGATGCTGATAAATGATTTTTCAGCGAAATTCTGGAGGGTATATGGGGTTGATAATTCTGTGTTTACCAGGTCTTGAACAACAAGTACGTGACCTGCATCGAGAGCCGAACTCGTCAGATTTTTTGTCCCTTTTGGATATATCATCGTCAAAAATGGATGTTCCGCTTTGGCATTTGTAGCCACTGGGAATACCTGCTCTTTGATCGGATCCCAACGGGTGATGTAGCAGCTGTCCGCATTGAGCAGGATCGTAAGATCGTTCGCAAGTGAATGCATCAGCGCGTCAAAATTCTGTGAGGCGATGATTGTCTGTGTCATGTCATTCAGCAGGGAGAGGAAGCGTTCCCGTTCGCGCAGTTGAGCTTCTGTCCGCGTGCGCGTAATGTAGGCTTTTTTCATTTGTCCAGCGCTTACGCCAACAAAGATAAGAATTACTGCGCCTATCGTAAAACCGCTTTGATCCGTGACGTACCACGAAGAACTTCCAAAAAGGGCCAAAAGGAAGATATTAAGAAGGATTGCGAGAACACTGGCTGTTATTCCACCCATCAGCCCAAAATATAAGCCCGTTATTACAACAGGCAGGCTGCTTAAAGCAGTGATTATTGGACCAAAAGTTGGTATCAAAAAAGAAGAACTAATTGCATAAAGAATTGTCAGGCTAAAAACAATCCCCCATTTCATCAGATGCGGGCGGGAATTTGGTTTCATTCTCGTGATTTTAGCATCTTTGGAAACGGGGGATTTCATTCGTAATACCCTTGTAAGGAAGATTGTTTTAAAAAGAGTCCGCAAGTAAAACTTGCGGACTCCGTAAAATAGCTATTTTGCGTATTCAGTCGCTCTTGTCTCGCGGATGACCGTCACGCGGATCTGACCGGGGTATTGCATGGTCTCTTCGATTCTCTTGGCAACGTCACGCGCCAGGCGGACAGATGCCAGGTCGTCAATGGCTTCTGGTTTGACAAGGATGCGGACTTCGCGTCCTGCCTGAATGGCGAAGGCTTGCTGCACGCCTTCAAATGACACAGCCATTTCTTCCAGCGAGCGGATGCGCTTGATGTACGCTTCCAAATCTTCGCGGCGGGCACCGGGGCGCGCACCTGAGATGGCGTCTGCCGCTTCAGCGATGACCGCTTCCACAGTGTCCTGATCAATTTCATGGTGGTGAGATGCGATGGCGTTGACCACGATCGGATTCACACCGTAGCGTTTGCAAAATTCCGCGCCGAGTCCTGCATGCGTGCCATCCTGATTGTGATCCATGGCTTTGCCAATGTCATGCAGGAAGCCGCCTTGTTTGGCAAGTTCGATATTTGCGCCCAACTCAGCGGCAAGAATGCCCGCCAGTTTGGAAACTTCAACCGCATGAGCCAGTTGATTTTGTCCGTACGATGTGCGGAATTTCAAACGACCCATCATGCGTAATACTTCGATGTGCAAGCCGGTGACATTGGCTTCGTACGCCGCCTGCTCACCTGCTTCGTTGATGATTTTCTCGACGGCTTTGGTTTCGTCCTCGATGATTTTCTCGATGTGCGCCGGATGAATACGACCATCCAAAACCAGTTTCGCCAGCGAGCGCCGACCAATTTCACGGCGGACGGAGTCGAAGCAGGAGACGGTGACGGAGTCGGGGGTGTCGTCCACGATCACATCCACGCCCGCAGCCTGTTCAAAGGCTTTGATGTTGCGTCCGTTGCGTCCCACGATACGACCCTTCATTTCTTCGCTCGGCAGGGTTACCACGGCGCGGGTTACTTCGGCAACGTGTTCAGAAGCCACGCGCTGAATTGCATCCGCGATTAATTTGCGGGCGCGTTTTTCACCTTCTTCACGCGCTTCGGCTTCGATCTGGCGAATGATCCGCGCCATGTCGCCGCGCGCTTCCTTTTCAACAGCCGCGAACAAATCCTTGCGGGCTTCTTCCGGTGTCATCTGGGCGATGAATTCGATCTTCTTCGTTTGTTCTTCGTACAACTTGTCAATGTCGTTGGCGCGCTTATCAACTTGTGACTGGCGTTTGTTCAACATTTGTTCGCGCTGCTCAATTTTGTCGAAGCGGGCATCCAGTTCGCCGCGGCGTTTGTCGAGGCGTTCGGTTTCGCGGTTCAACTCGATGCGGCGTTCTTTGATCTCAGATTCGGCGGCCTGCACAATTTTGGTGGCATTATCGCGTGAACCACTTTCGATCAGGCGCGCCTGCTCGTTGGCAATTTTGAGAATGTTATCGGCTTTTTCATTCCGCGCTTTGGCGGCTTGTTCGGCCTGATAGCGGTGGAAGAAATATCCTGCGGCAACGCCTATGATCAGCGTTATAAAATCTATTAAGAGAATGATCCAATTCATGCTATGTCCTCATCTTCATTAGGTTGCATATCATCGCTTAATTCGTTCCAAATTTTGGAGACGATGGGCGCAATGACGGAGTATGAAAATCCGCGACGGGCGAGAAACTCGCTTAATTTTTTACGAAACTCGCTCCACTCCTGACCTTTGAATCTGGTCGCTCGTTTCAAGCCTGCTTCGTAGGCCAAGGCTTCTTCGTCCACCCCTGACAGAGAATCCTGTATCGCTTCGTCGTTTAGTCCCTTTTGGCGTAGTTCGATGGCCAGGGCTTTTTTACTGCGTGGACGGAATGTGTTTCGATTTTCCACCCACATGCGGGCAAAGTCGTTGTCATTGGCAATCCCTGCCTTGCGAAGCCGTTCGAGGGTTTCTTCGATCACCTCTTCGGGTATCTCGTGTTTTTGCAGGTTTTGCCGTATTTCCTTTTCGGAACGGGCGCGGTAGCTCAAAAAAAGCAGGGACTGCTGGTACGCCCATTCGCGCGAGTCTTGGGCTAGTAGTTTGGCAATTTTCTCATCGCTGAGTTCGTCGCCATTTTTTAGCCATGCGGCTGTAATGCGTGCCACCCCAAAGGCGAATTCTCCATCGAGATAAATGTTTACCCGATTGGGGTTCTTCTTTTGGACCGAGATGGCGGTTATCTTTTTCATTTTTAAAAGCACACAGCCAAGATTTCCGACCCGTTTAGGTCGATTCTCGGCTGCGAAAAATGTCTGGGTTGGCTGATCAGCCTCCGGGTCCCGTAGGGGGCGGGGGGAGGTAAATCAAATTGAGTGACAGGTTAATAGGTCACGTTCGGCACAGGTAGTGGCGTGAAGCCCATCTTCTTTTTAAAAATAACTTTAATCTGACTTCACAAAGCAACTCCCCAAAGGGAAGGGTGCGCGAATTTCCAGTCAATTTCATAATATGCCGAGAACGGCGGAAAGTTTTAAGTCCAAGTCCTTGCGGATTTGGTTAATTATACATGAATTTTACGAAATGTTAACACAACTTTTTCATTGCAGCATGGCTTTCTCAAAGTTAGAACCTGTGGGTAATAGCGCTCATATTTTTCGGTGACAAATGGAACTATGTGAATTTTAGGAGTTGTGCAATAATTTGAGTTGTTTATAAAATTCAATTGTAACTTTCAATGGAGGCTATATGGCTAAGATTACACGTGAAGATGCGCTTGAATATCATCGCTTGAAGGGCAAACCTGGAAAATTGGAAATTGTGCCCACCAAGCCAATGGACACCCAGCGTGATTTGGGGCTGGCGTATACGCCGGGTGTGGCAGAGCCTGTGCTTGAGATCGAGAAGAATCCCGAGGATGCTTACGAGTACACCTCAAAAGGCAACCTTGTGGCGGTGATTTCCAATGGCACAGCAATTTTAGGTCTTGGAGACCGCGGCGCGTTGGC
This sequence comes from Candidatus Brevifilum fermentans, assembly GCA_945877125.1. GTDB lineage: Bacteria > Chloroflexota > Anaerolineae > Anaerolineales > Villigracilaceae > Villigracilis. Next base: position 45,227 of record CAMCQT010000009.1, read on the forward strand.
CAGCAAGCCTGTGATGGAGGGCAAGGCTGTGCTGTTTAAGAAATTTGCAGATGTGGATGTCTTCGATATTGAGTTGAATTCACACGACCCTGATGAGATCATCAAAATCGTCGCGGCAATCTCTCCCACTTTTGGCGGGATCAATCTCGAAGACATTAAAGCCCCCGAATGTTTTTACATCGAAGAAGAACTCAAGAAGATGCTGGATATTCCCGTTTTCCACGACGACCAGCACGGCACAGCCATCATTTCCTCGGCTGGTTTGGCAAACGGGTTGGAGATCGTCGGCAAGAAGCACGAGGAGATTCGGATTGTGATTTCTGGTGCAGGGGCGGCGGCCATCTCGTGTGCTGAGTTGGCGATCCGCTGGGGGGTGAAGCGTGAGAATATCATGCTCTGCGACAGCAAAGGCGTTGTCTATAAAGGACGCCAGATCGGCATGAACAAGTACAAGGAGCGTTTCCTTGTGGATACCGATGCGCGCACCCTGGCGGATGCCTTGCGCGGCGCTGACGTGTTCTACGGTCTTTCGGTGGCGAATGTGTTGACACCAGAGATGATTAAGACCATGGCGCAAGACCCGATCGTGTTTGCAATGGCGAATCCCGACCCGGAGATCAGACCTGAGTTGGCGAAGGCTTCACGCAAAGATGTGATTATTGCGACAGGGCGTTCAGATTATCCCAATCAAGTTAATAATGTATTGGGCTTCCCCTTCATCTTCCGCGGCGCATTGGATATCCGCGCGCGGCAGATCAACGATGACATGAAGTTTGCGGCGTCCAAAGCTTTGGCGGCCTTGGCTAAAGAGGATGTGCCAGATTCTGTGGTGCGTGCCTATGGCGGCGTGGCAATGAAGTTTGGGCGTGAGTATATTATTCCCAAGCCGCTTGATCCGCGTGTGCTGTTGTGGGAAGCCCCCGCTGTTGCCGAGATGGGGATGAAGACCGGCGTAGCCCGCAAGCATGTTGATCTTGATGAATATCGCGAGCAGTTAGCGTATCGTCAGGGCAAAGGCGAGCGTATCCGCTACTTCTTCCAGAACCACGCCCAATCCTCGGGTGGTACAAAACGTCTGGCTTTTGCAGAAGGTGAAGAGCAGAAGATCATCCGCGCGGCGCATCAAATCCAGGAAGACGGAATTGCTACTCCTGTTTTGATCGGTCGTACGAGCGTGATCGAAGAAAAGATCAAGAATCTCGGTATTGATTACCAGCCTGAGATCGTTGACCCGGAACAGTTTCCCAAGATTGAGACCTATGCCAAAGCGTACTATGAACTACGTCAACGCAAGGGCATGATACTGAATGATGCCGCCAAGAAAGTGCATGATCCCAACATTCTCGGCTCGTTGATGGTGAAAATGGGTGATGCAGACGCGTTCATTTCGGGACTTACTTTTGACTATCCTGAAGTGATCCGTCCTGCCTTGCAAATTCACCATACGGCTCCCGGCGCTGCGCTTGTCGCTGGCGTGTACATTATGATCTTTGAAGAAAAGGTATTCCTCTTCACAGATGCCACTGTCAATATTGACCCGACTGCCGAAGACTTGGCTGAGATCGCCTTGCTTGCGGCTGATTATGCTGTGAAACTTGAGATCGATCCGCATGTGGCGTTCCTCTCGTTCTCCAATTTCGGTTCCACACCGCATCCGTTCTCGAACAAAGTCCGCAAGGCTGTGTCTTTGGTCAAGGCGCGCCGACCCGACCTGCGTGTGGACGGCGAAATGCAGGCGGATACCGCCGTTGTGCCAGAGATCGCAGAAGAACGCTATCCATTCAGCGCGGTGAAAGACGCGAACGTGTTGGTCTTCCCGTCGCTTGAGTCTGCGAATATCGCCTACAAACTTTTGGCTCGCCTCGGCAACGCCAAAGCCATTGGACCAATTCTGCTTGGCGTGGGCGCACCCGTGCATGTCTTGCAGACTGGTGATGATGTGAACGCCATCGTGCAGATCGCGTCTGTGGCTGTAATGGATGTGATGGGACGCGAAGAGAAACTTGCTGGAAAGAAGGGCAAGAGTAAGAAGTAAAAGTGACAAGTAAAAAGTGACCTTGAGTTTAGACTCAAGGTCACTTTTTACGAAAGGATGAGAAATAAAAAAGAGCGGCGCAATTGCGCCGCTCTTACTGAAAACCTGTTTATTCCGAACTCTCGCTCTTCGCGGGTTTACTCTCGGTGCTTTTGCTTTCAGCAGACTTGCTTTCCTTTGGAGCGCTTTCTTTTTCAGCTTCGGCCTTTTTTATGCCAGATGTATCTCCCGAAGGTGACTTGTGATCTGTTGCGTAAAAGCCTGAACCTTTAAAAATGATTTTGGTAGGCGTGATGACTTTCTTGAGAGCTTTTTTGCGGCACTCGGGGCAGGTCTTCAATGGGGCGTCGGTGAAGGATTGATGGCGTTCAAACTGGATACCACAATTTTCACAACGATAAGTATAGATTGGCATTTATTTTTTTCTCCTTGCATATCTTTCGGAAACAATAATTGAGATTATAGCGCGGTTGAGAGGGTGGGGCAAGCCTCAGGCGCGCCATGTTATAATTTTCTAACAAATGAGACAGTTATTTTCGCATAAGCGGATGACTGTCGCCCGACTTATGGAGAATTCCATGTTGAAAATCGAGATCGCCTACTGTGCGGTTTGACATTACACTCCCCGGGCCGTGAGCCTGGTGGGCGAGTTGCTAAAAGACTACGAGCACGTCATCGAATCAGTGGCGCTACTGCCATCGGATGGAGGCAGGTTTGAGGTTAGCGTGAACGGACTGTTGGTCTTCTCAAAATTGCAGTTGAAACGCCATGCAGAAGCGGGCGAGATCGTTAATCTCATTTCAAAAAATATTTCGTAGGGCAAGATTTCATCTTGTACCATCAAAGAGGAAAATAATGGTAAAAAAAGGCAGAGTGTTTTCGGGCGCACGCCCAACAGGTCGTCAGCATCTCGGCAATTATTTGGGTGCGATGAAAAATTATGTCGCAATGCAGGATGATTACGAATGTGTCTACTGTATCGTGGATGTTCACGCCCTGACGACGGTTGAAACCACGCAGGACTTAAAGCAGAACACGCTGGAAATGGCGCTGGACTGGCTCGCCGCAGGGATGCGCCCCGAAGACTCGATCATTTTTGTGCAGTCACATGTGCCACAGGTGATGGAGTTGCACACCTATCTTTCGATGGTGACGCAATTGGGCAAGTTGACCGATTTGCCGACCTTCAAGGAAAAAATTCGCCAACAGCCTGAAAATATTAATTATGGACTGGTCGGCTATCCGGTGCTGATGGCGGCGGATATCGTTCTCTACAAAACGGATGTAGTTCCCGTCGGCATTGACCAGGCTCCGCATCTTGAATTTACGCGCGAGATCGTGCGTTCGTTCAATTATCGTTACAAGACCAAGGTTTTGATCGAGCCGCAAGTGAAGCACACCGAAGTGCTAAAAGTGCTTGGCATTGACGGCAAGGATAAAATGGGCAAGAGTTTGAATAATCATATTGAACTCGCCACCACCCCCGAAGCGACCGTCAAACGTGTGAAGGAAATGGTCACCGACCCAGCCAGACAGCGCCGCACCGACGCGGGCAATCCTGACGTGTGCAACGTGTTTACCATGCACAAGCTCTTCTCTCCGCAGGAAGAGATCGACATGATCAATGTGGAGTGCCGCAAGGCTGGCATTGGTTGCGTGGATTGCAAACTGCGTTTTGCCAACAACCTGAACAAGCACCTTGAGCCGTTCCGCGCCAAACGCGCAGAACTCGCTTCCAACCCAAATAATATCCAGGACATCTTGAACGACGGCGCAAAACGCGCCCGCGCCATCGCCGAACAGACGATGATCGAAGTGCGCGAAGCGATGCAACTACCGTAGTGAGTGCGAACGAGTAAAAGGTAAAAAGTGAGAAGTAAAAAGTATGGGCATCTCACTTTTTACTTCTCACTTCTCACTTCCCTCCCCATGCGCCTATTAATCCAACGCGTTTCCCAAGCCAGTGTAACCGTAGACCAGCAGACCATTTCCAAAATCGGAAAGGGTCTGCTGATTTTATTGGGCGTAGGTCACGGTGATGGGGAAGCGCAAGCTGCCTTCCTCGCAGAAAAAACGGCGAACCTGCGTATCTTTGAAGACGAACAAGGCAAGACCAATCTCTCGGTCTTGGATGTGAAAGGCGAGGCGATTGTCGTTTCGCAGTTCACTTTATATGCCGACACGCGCAAGGGACGCCGCCCCTCTTTTACGGATGCCGCACTGCCAGAAATTGCCGCCCCGCTGGTGGATCGCTTTGTCGAGTTGTTGCGCGGTCATGGCGTGCCCACTCAAACAGGTCAGTTTGGCGCGGATATGAAAGTGGAAATCCACAACGACGGACCTGTTACCATTTGGTTGGAAAAATAATTTTCGCCACAAAAGAAATGAAGGGTTACGAACAAAGTAAAAAGGACTCCCCCCTTTGTGTGCCTTTGTGACACTTCGTGGTAAAAAATAAAATGAAAAAGACACCCAACGCCTTCCAAAAATTAATTCACCGTTTTCTCATGCTGCGCCCTGTTTCCGCGTTTCTTGCCATTGGCTTGTATCGCCTCGACACGCTGATCTTAAAAGTCTCGAAAGGCAAACATACCATGGCGGAACTCGTCGGGTTGCCCATGATTCAGATCACCACCACCGGCGCAAAGACCGGCGAAGCGCGCACTATGCCCTTGGTCAGCCTCTTCGACGGGGAAAATATCGCGCTGATCGGCTCAAACTTTGGCAGGCAAAATAATCCTGGCTGGTATTACAACCTCAAAAAATATCCGCAATGCACAGTTTTAGTTAATGGAAATGCCAGAATTTATCTTGCGCGTGAGACCTATGATGAAGAGCGCGAAAAACATTGGAACATGGCCGTCGCAGTCTATAAAGGTTATGAACTTTATCGAATCCGCGCCGCTCATCGCCAGATTCCCGTGATGATTTTGGAACCGGTAAAATAATTGTCAAGATGAGAAATTCATGATAAAGTTGCGTTGTAGGATGCAAGTAGCTTTTCGTTGTGGAAGTATCAAGACGGCGGCTCAAGGCACAACCTTTGAGCCGTTTTGTTTAACCGCCCGATGAAAGACATACTGCGTCACCTTATTTTTTTATTTGCTGTAGGAGGCAAAAAATGTCTGATCGTGTAATTGGTACGGTTAAATGGTTCAACGGCACAAAAGGTTTCGGATTCATCGAACGCGAAGGCGGCCCCGATGTTTTCGTCCACTTCTCTGCCATCAAAGGCGAAGGCTTCAAGAACCTGCAGGAAGGCCAAAAGGTGGAATTTACCATCGAGAAAGGCCCCAAGGGTTTGCAGGCTGCTGACGTCGTAGTTCTGTAATTCTGAACCAACCAAAAAAGAGCTCCACTGAAAAGTGGGGCTCTTTTCTTTTTCATTCAACTGGATTATTTCGCCTGCTGGATTTTTCTGGTTAATGGGGTTTTGTCTACACTTTGAATTAATCCACATCTCAAGCAGACGCTTCGCGCGGCAGCCACAAACTGGCATCTATTTCAACAGCCATTGCCCCCGCTGATAGCATGTCGGCTGCGTCCTGTTTTGTCCACACACCGCCAGCCCCGATGATGGGCATCCCGATCATCGCCGCCGAGTGGACAATATCCAGCGAGCGCGGAAATAGCGATTGCCCGTAAAGTCTGCCAGTAATTAATTTGTTTCCAACACTCATCAACGCCCCGCGCGGACTTGTCATGCTGATGGCCGCCGCGCCGCCCTGCACCAAACGCGGGCCGAGGGATAAGACTTGTTCAGCGGGTAATGAAAATATCAACGGCAATTCACCCACACACATTTCCAAATTCAATAAAATAATATCGTTCGATAAAAGCGGAGCGAAGCCAAGTTCAACCGCCATCACGTTCTCAATGTCTTCGAGCATTTGCACCATGTGCATGGTCTCTTCGGGACGGTCGGCCATGAGATGAACGATAATTGGTATGTCGGCGCGGTTCCAGCGTGCGGCGTGCTTTTTGAGCACAGCCGGAAGCCCAGGATTCGGCAAGCCGGTGTGTAGCAGAAATCCGCCGGGGAACTCGATCAAGGCCGGTTGGGCAGCAGGCAGCCTCGGGCGCAGGCTGATCGGATTTGTCACGAAGGCGCCGAAACGGTTCAGACTTCCGAAGTCTTCAAGACTTCGGAAGTCTGGCGCGAATCCAAGTGATCCCGCTGCGTTCATGATTGGTTTGCTAAAATATAAGTCGCGTTTCATTTTGATATTTTCATGTCGTTGCGAGGAGCGCTCTTGTTCTTTGCGACGAAGCAATCTCATTGTCGTTGGAGATTGCTTCGGCAAAGACCGCCTCGCAATGACATATGAAATTAAGGAGAACTATGCAACCTTTGCAAGGAATTCGTGTCTTGGATTTGAGCCGTGTGCTCGCTGGCCCTTATTGTACGATGGTTCTCGGTGACTTGGGTGCCGATGTGATCAAAGTGGAGCCGCCCGAAGGCGACGAGACGCGCGCCTGGGGTCCGCCATTTGCGGAGGGGGAGAGCGCGTATTATTTGTGCGTCAACCGCAACAAGCGCGGCATTGTGATCAACTTGAAAAGCGACGAAGGCAAAAAGGTTTTGCGCGACCTTGCGCTGCAAAGCGATGTGCTGGTTGAAAACTTTCGTCCCGGCACGCTGGAGAAATTCGGCTTGGATTTTGAAACCCTGCATGAGTTAAATCCGAAATTGATCTATTGCTCGATCACTGGCTTTGGTCAAACAGGTTCGATGCGCGACAAGCCCGGCTATGATTTTATGATTCAGGCGCTGGGCGGGCTGATGAGCATCACCGGCGAACCCGAAGGCGAGCCGATGAAAACAGGCGTGGCGGTGGTGGATCTGTTCGCCGGGCAAAACGCGGTTATTGCCATTCTTGCTGCCTTGCAAGCGCGGACTTTGAGCGGGCAGGGGCAGCGGATTGATATTTCATTATTTGATTCGCAGCTTGGCTGGCTGGCGAACGTGGCGAGTAATTATTTGATCTCAGGCAACCTGCCAAAGCGGCACGGCAACGCGCACGCGAACATTGTTCCGTACCAAAGTTTTCAAGCCAGTGACGGTTGGTTTGCCATTGCGGTGGGGAATGACCGTCAGTTTGCGCGCTTGTGTGGAGTCATTGGGTATTCGGAATTGGAGATTGATCCGAGGTTTTTGAAAAATTCAGATCGTGTGGAAAACCGCGAGATTTTGATTCCTTTGCTGGTTTCCATTTTCAAGACTGCTTCTGTTTCCGAGTGGCTGAAAAAACTGGACGAAGCCGAAATCCCATGCGGGGCAATTAACAACTTCGAGCAGGTCTTTTCCATGCCGAATGTGAAGGAACGCGAAATGCTCGTGACCATGAATCATCCCACCATCGGCGAGTTGCCTCTGGTCGGCTCGCCGTTGAAGATGAGCGATACACCCGTCGAGTACCGCCTCCCGCCGCCGTTGATGGGGCAACATACCGAAGAAGTGTTGAAGGAGTTGGGGTATGCAAAATTAGAATAAATTCATCGGTGTATAATCATAAGTATGATGGAAATGAGACAGCGTTTACCTTACGTCTGGGATTATGACTTGGATGAAACCCAATTCCTTGAAATCCTTGAGGGTCGCCGAGTGATGGGGCGATTAAATAGAGATTGGGCTGCTCGCCGTCTTCTTGATTATGCTCCTTATGAAGAGATTATTCGTCTGATTGGCTTCAAACAACTGGTGGAAAACTGGCACCGCTGGCGTCCAGGTATCCGCTCAAAGAGCCGTGTGCGTGGTTTTGATTTTCTTGTGAGTTGGCTTCCCATCAAGCACCCTGAGGTTTTGAATGGCTAATCCTTCATATTATTTTGACGTTTTATATCCTTTTCAAGATCGTGTAATAAAAGTCATCAATCAAGTTGATACAGAATTTTACTTGTCAGGCGGAACCGCAGCATCGCGAGGCTATCTTAAACATCGTTTTTCCGATGACTTGGATTATTTTGTCAATGACGACTCTCATTTTGGTCTCTGGGTGGAACGATTAATTCAAGCATTCAATGTCCAGTGGCGCTGTGAGGTACTGTTGAAAGAGGAGAGATTTGCTCGCTTCAATCTACCCGAAAATAATGCCATGTTGAAGATTGAATTTATCAATGATGTTCCCGCACGGGTTGGTAAAACTCAAAACCATTCAATACTTGGACGATTGGATACCGCAGAAAATATTCTTGCCAATAAAATCACTGCCCTGCTTGATCGTGATGAACCCAAAGATTTGGCTGATATTTGGGGATTTTGTTTTATAAAGGGCTTAAATATTCGAGATGCTATTACAAATGCCCAAAGTAAGGCAATGGGAGTTTTTCCCGCTGATTTGGGGCGTGCCTTGTGCTCTGTAAGTTATGCAGATTGGGAGATGATTCGTTGGGTAAATGCGCCTCCCGCCGAAGTTTTTCTTTCTCAACTGAATGAGTTGGGAGAAAGCTTGTTGTTACCTGGAAATAAATAATCATATCAATATGGGAATTCAAAAAAACCTCCGAGGTCTTCAAGACCTCGGAGGTTTGGTTTCAAAGACTTATGCCGTCTCAACCAACCCCATGATTTGCAGCATTTCTTCGTTGGTGGAGCATTTGAAGAAATCCAGTCCGCGGCGTTTGGCTTCTTCGGCTTCGACCACTTCGAGCCGCTTCACATCCTCTTTGAGGATGACGGGCTTGTTCAAGCCTTTTATTTTTGCCTCAATTGCTTCTGCATCCGCGCCGTTGGGTTGGATTGTCTGCAAGAATTGCTCGATTGCTTTCGCCGCATTGGTGCCGTCTCTGCGGGCGTAGCCGACCAGTCCGTTGCTGGCTTTGCGCGCCCAGCCGCCGATGAACACGCCATCCACGGGGGTTTCAAACGATACGCCGTCAATCGGGAAGCGCGGCTCGCGCTGCTGGACAAATTCATTCTTCGAGGTTTGCAAGCCAAGTGATTCGTCTATCGTATCGCCGATGGCAAAGATGACCGTGTCCACGTCAATTGTGCGTTTGATGCCCGTTCCCTTTGCGCCGATCTGTCCATTCTTTTCAACGAGGATGTTTTCTTCAACTTCCAATTTTGTGACAGAACCGTCTTCGCCGAACATGGCGGTGGGGGAGGCGAGAAAGTCAAAATAAAGTTTGCCGTCGGCGACGCTGGGGTCTGCTTTCGCTAGAGAATCCAACACCTTTTTTCGACCCATTTCAGGGTCCTGATTGACCGCTTGCAGGGCGGGCAGCACACGTTCCATCTCACGTTCAAAAGCATCCAAATCCAAATAAGCGATGATGTGCTTCATTTCATCTTTGGTAAAGTTTACTTCGGCGGGTCCACGGCGGTTGACCGCGATCACTTCATCCACTTTTTGGGCTTGGATCAGATGCCGCGCAACATCCACCATTACATTGCCCGTGCCGATGATGGCACAGCGCTTTCCAATGCGGAATTTTTTCTGGCTGTAGGGCGGCAGGCTGTTGTAGCCATAGACAACATCTTTGGCGTGATACACGCCATCCAGTTCTTCGCCGGGCAAGCCAAGCCATTTGGTGCCTTGCGCGCCCGCCGCGACGAGAATGGCATCGAAGCCAAAACTATGTAATTCGTCAAATGTAAAATCGCCGTTGTTGGCGATGAGAATATTTCCGTAGTAATCAAGATTGGGATTTTCCAACGCGATGCGGAATTGCTTGCGCAGCATTTCTTTCATATTATGCTTGTCTGGGTAAATACCATACTCTACCAAACCGCCCGGTTTAATGTCACGGTTAAAGATGGTCACATGCACACCCTGTTCAGCCAATTCCCGCGCAGCAAACAGCCCCGCAGGTCCGGCCCCGATTATTGCAACACGATAAGTTGCATCCATTTTTATAGCCTCCGAAAATATTGAATTAGATAATTTTTGTCAAATTATATTTTTTATTTGATAATTTACAAGTTGTCAGTCCTATACTCTAATGAATTGTTCATAATTGTGTGGACAACCTATAAGTCGAAAAACTACCGGATAAGTTACTTGTAAATATTAAGTCAAAGAATAATCCAGACGCATCTGTGTTAATATTGACCAAATGTTATCATTAATTGAACTATTTTTTCGATAGGAGAACTGAATAATGGACGAGCAAAAGAATGATCCCGGTAAAAAGATGCGGGTTTTATTAGATGGCGGCAAACCCTCTGCGATAGCTCGCTTGCCGAAGAAGGCAAACGCCGGTTCTCCTCTTCTAAAAGCGGAAAAGGAATCAGAGGCTTCGATGAAGGATGAAACGCCTCACGCTTCGCGCGCGCCCAAGCCCGATTCTGTTTCGAAGGGCATTAACCTACACTTTGGGCCGCCCTTCTGGACGATAGCTAGTGTGCTTTCTCTTACCGTCAATGTCATCCTGGTCATTGTTTTGCTTGTGGTTTTATTCAATGTGCGAAACCTCAATTTGGGCAGTGTCATGGATATTGGCAACGGTTTATTAGGCGGCTTGTACACCAATTTTGAAAAAATGGATCGCGCTCATATCACAACAACCATCCCAGTTGAAACCACGATCCCGGTTAAGTTTGATCTGCAACTCAACCAACAAACGAATGTGGTTTTGAGTCAAGATGTGACCATTAATAATGCCCTTGTCACCGTGAAAACAGGCGGTTTAAATATTGTAAACGCATTAACCACCATTGTCCTGCCTCAGGGAACGATTTTGCCTGTCGTGTTGAATTTAACCGTCCCAGTGGATAAAATGGTGCCTGTTGCATTGACAGTTGAAGTGGATATTCCGTTGGATCAAACTCAATTGCACGAACCTTTCTCTGGTTTGCAGGAAGTTGTCAAACCGTTTTATTGTATGCTCAACCCCGCTGTACTCAATTTAGACGGGCAGCCAGTTTGTAAATAAATATTTGGAGACGAATGGAAAATAAGATTACGCAAATTACACTTAAAAATGGCATGAAGGTCATGCTCAAAGAGATTCATACCGCCCCCATCATCTCCTCGTGGATTTGGTATCGCGTCGGGTCACGGGATGAATCCACGGGGAAAACAGGTGTCTCGCATTGGACCGAGCACATGCAATTCAAAGGTACAAAAAAATTCCCGGCCAATATTTTGGATAAAGCCATCTCACGTGAAGGCGGACGTTGGAATGCCGCCACATCGCGTGACGCAACGCATTATTACGAAACCATGCCCGCCGATAAAATTGACCTTGCCCTGCGCCTCGAAGCAGACCGCATGAGGAACAGCCTTTTTAATCCAAAAGAAGTTGCGTCTGAGCGTACCGTCATTATTTCAGAGCGTGAAGGACATGAGAACGAACCACTATTTCGGCTGACCGAGGCGATGCAACAAATCGCTTTCCGCGTGCATCCGTACCACCACGAGGTCATCGGCGACATGGCAGACCTGCACACGATCACGCGCGATGACCTTTACGATCATTATCGCAGGTATTATGTTCCAAACAATGCTGTGCTTTCTCTCGCTGGTGATTTTGAAACAAAAGCGATGGTGAAGCGGATTAAGGAGTTGTTTGAACCGATCCCAAAGGGAGAAATACCGTCGCGGCTTGCCCGCCCCGAACCTGATCAAAAAGGCGAGGTGCGTTTTTCAGTCGAAGGACCCGGAGACACCACGTTTATTCAAGTTGCATATCGTTTCCCCAGCGCCACGCATCCAGATTATTTCCCTCTTGCAGTGTTTGACGGCTTGTTAGGTGGGGTGAGCGGACTTTCGGGTAAAACAGCTCGCCTTTATCGCGCGCTGGTCGATAAGGAATACGCAGTCGAGATCTCTGGTTCATCAGAAGCAACAATTGACCCTTACCTTTATCGGATTACCCTCATCAAACACCCGAAACGTAAAGTGGAAGAAGTGATCGCAGCCTTGGATGCTGAAATTAAAAAATTGCAGGATGTTTTGGCATCTGAAGATGAGATCAAACGCGCAGTCAAACAATCGCGCGCGGTCTTCGTTTATGCAAATGAGAATATTACCAATCAAGCATTCTGGATGGGATACGTGGAAATGTTCTCAACCTATAAGTGGTTCACAACGTATTTGGACAACCTTGCCAAAGTCACGCCGCAGGATATTCAGCGTGTGGCACAAAAATATTTTCAACCCGCCAGCCGCGTGATCGGCACATATATTCCGAAAGGTAAGGAGGCTTAAAATGTCAAAGCAAATCACAAAGCCATCCCTGCCCGGGACCAAAGATGTTTATCGCGTAACGCTATCCAATGGGATTACCGTTCTTGCGCGTTCAAGTTTTAATAGCCCGTCGGTTAGCATGGGTGGATATTTGCCTGCCGGCTCGATCTTTGAAACTGATGAAAAGCTCGGGCTTGCTGATTTTGTCTCATCTTCTTTGATGCGCGGCACACAAACGCGCACGTTCGACGCGATCTACAACGAGCTTGAATCTGTCGGCGCGAGCATGGGATTTGATTCGGGCGTACACAATGTAAGTTTTGGCGGACGCTCACTGGTGGAAGATTTTCCGCTTTTGCTCAAATTGCTTTCCGAGTCTCTGCTGGCGCCGAGTTTTCCAAAAAATGAAATTGAAAGACTGCGCGTGCAAATGCTCACCGGGCTTGCCATCCGCGAACAGGATACGTCAGATATGGCGGCAATGGCTTTCGACCGCATGTTGTTTGAAGGACATCCGTACAGCAGGCCTGGGGACGGATTTGTTGAAACAGTCCAGTCGATTACGCGGAAGGATATGCAGGAATTCCATCGCCGCTACTTCGGCCCGAGGGGCATGGTCATTGCAATCGTGGGAGCGATCGACCCGAAGAAAGCGGCCGAGGCGGTGGAAAATGTCCTCGGCGGCTGGCAGGTTCCAGGTCAAGTGGCTGCGCCCGCGCTGCCTGCGCATAAACCAGTTAAGAAAACAGTCACGCATCATCATGTCCTGGAAGGCAAATCCCAGTCTGACTTGGTGATTGGCATGATCGGTCCGAAGCGCAAAGACCCCGAATATTTTTCAGCGTCTTTGGGTAATTCTGTGCTGGGTCAATTTGGTATGATGGGGCGCATTGGGGATGTGGTGCGTGAGAAATCTGGACTTGCATATTACGCCTCTTCCAGTCTGAATGCGGGTACCGGTCCCGGTAGCTGGGAAGTCAGCGCGGGTGTTAACCCAAAGAATTTGAAGAAGGCAATTGACTTGATCGAAAAAGAACTTCGTCGTTTTGTTAAAAGTGGTGTGACAAAAGAGGAACTAGCCGATAGCCAGGCAAATTATATTGGTCGTTTGCCGCTGTCACTTGAGTCAAATAGCGGCGTTGCCGGTGCGATTCTAAATATGGAACGCTATGATCTTGGGCTGGATTTTTATCAACGGTATGAAAGCATGGTTCGCAGCGTGACGCGTGCCGATGTGCTGGAGACTGCGCGTAAATATATCGATCCTGACCGCTTGGTGATATCGACAGCAGGTCCGTAACCACTTTATGAAACTCTCCACCGGCGTTGACCTTGTTGAGATTGCGCGTATTCGTGATGCCATTAATCGTCATGGCGGGCGGTTTATTGCGCGGATTTTTACTGAGACAGAACAGCGTGAAAGCGGTGGGCGGTTTTCGTCTCTTGCGGCAAGGTTCGCGGCAAAAGAAGCGGCCGCAAAAGCACTAGGTTGCGGCATTGGCGACGTGGGCTGGCTGGATATTGAAGTACGAAGTGACGAGAATCATGCTCCGCATTTATATTTATATGGCGAAGGACAGAAGCTGGCGCTCCGCTTGGGGTTATCCAACTGGTCTGTGAGTTTGAGTCATACAGAGGGTCAGGCGATTGCGTTTGTAGTGGCAATGGGGGAGCCCTAAAACTGAAAGTTTAGCAATATAAAAAACACATCCCGCGACCAGTATTCGCGGGATGTTCGTAAAGACCGTTTGGGATGTAGTGAATGGCGAAGGACTTTGGCTTGTCCCACTATATCCCAATCTTATTTTTGGTCCTCGACGCCGATCCAAAGATGCCCGGGCATAACAGGGCGGTAGGGACGAATGGTGAGTTTTCCCAGTTTAAATTGCTTTTGTCCGCTGTCCAACATGCTGGGGTGTACGAGACATAGGTCTGGGATGCGCCCAAATTTTTTGTTGTAGTAATCCATGGCTTTTTGGATTTTTACGCTCAATGTGGTGCGTGGGTCATTATCAAACCATAACATTCCAGTGTGCATGATGTTTTTCCTTTCTTTAATCAAGTGCCGGAGCCCAAAAGTTTAGCCAGTTATTTCCTTCACGTATGGTAAATTGTGATTCAGCCAAGCTGTCGAATTCTTTGTCAGAATGGTTGGTAACGAAGTGTGCGTCGCGCGCATCGTGAATGTGACCAAACAAACGCGTGCGGAAGAAATCAAGCCATGTTCCCAAATCGTGCGCGCGACTTGCGTTAATCGTGACAATAGGCCAGACACGACGACTTGGTCCGCGTAGCAAAAGCCAGCGCAGATTTTGCTCAGTTTGCTGGTCGAGTTTTGTGAGTGCCTCAAGATCATCAATGAGAAGCAAAATGGACTGCCCTTCTCCTTTATTGTTGTGTGCCCATGTAACAAGGGATTGCAGCAACTCTCGCGTGGTATCCTCTTGTGTGTTATAAATTCCGACAGTGCTTTGGCTACTCTGAAAGTTTTTCCACTCATCCGGGTACTGGGTGATAATCCCAGATTGAACATCAGTCGGTGCATGTAATAATTCTGCGGCGCGGGCGATCATTTGCAAGAGTTCTGTTTTTCCGCCAGATTGATCTGCGATGACAAGAATTGGACCTGGGACTGGATCATACAAATCCAGCAGAACAGGCAGCCCATCTTCTGCGAGACCGAGGAATAGCGCGGTGCGGGGCAGTGGGGATGCGTCAGCGATGACGGATCTCAAGGCAGATAGATCAGGCGCAGGCGGAGTCCGTTGCGCTTGCTCTTCTTCAGCAAGTTCTGTTAGCGCGTCAATCATCAAGGAAAATCGATTTGTTTTATCCATATTAGAACACCTGTTCTAATATTACATCCAAAGGTTTTAGTTGTCAAGACTGTGCTTTTATCCTTTACTGTTTATTGATTGCCCAATTGTCTTGACGCTGTGGATTGTTTTGGTATAATCGCTCTGCTTAATCCCTCGCCGACGTAGCTCAATTGGCAGAGCACCCGCCTTGTAAGCGGGAGGTTACGAGTTCAATTCTCGTCGTCGGCTCTGCGGTTGTTGACTGGTAAAATATCGGTTGGTGATCAGCAAAATAATTTATCCCGGGCGGTTACCCAAGTGGCCAAAGGGGACTGACTGTAAATCAGTTGTCAGAAGACTTCGGAGGTTCGAATCCTTCACCGCCCACTACCGGAAAGTTTCCGGTCAGCACGTTAAGCCCTCATAGCTCAGTTGGTAGAGCACGCCCTTGGTAAGGGCGAGGTCACGGGTTCGAGTCCCGTTGAGGGCTCAGTTGCTGGAAAGAATTCTTGTCTATTACATAAAAGGAGTTTCACTATGGCGAAGGTAAAATTTGACCGCAACAAACCGCATCTGAACGTAGGGACCATGGGTCATATTGATCATGGCAAGACGACATTGACGGCGGCGATCACAAAAGTAGCAGGTTTTTCAGGTCAGGCAGATTTCAAAGCCTATGACCAGATTGATAACGCGCCGGAAGAAAAAGCGCGCGGTATTACGATCAATATTGCGCATGTAGAATACCAGACAGACAAACGGCACTATGCCCATGTGGACATGCCAGGTCACCGTGACTACATCAAGAATATGATCACCGGCGCGGCGCAGGTGGATGGCGCCATTCTGGTCGTGGCGGCACCCGATGGTCCGATGCCCCAGACGCGAGAGCATGTGTTGCTCGCTCGTCAGGTGGAAGTCCCCTCAATCGTCATCTTCCTGAACAAAGTGGACATGATGGATGACCCCGAACTGCTTGAATTGGTGGAACTTGAACTGCGCGAATTGCTGACCAGCCAGGGCTTCCCGGGCGACACGACCCCGATCGTGCGTGGTTCAGCCAAGATCGCGTTGGAAAGCGCCAGCACGGATCCGAATGCACCTGAGTATGCCTGTATTCATGAATTGTTGCGTGTGGTGGACGAGTATATTCCTGAACCGAAGCGTGATACAGACAAACCGTTCATGATGTCGGTGGAAGACGTATTCTCAATCAAGGGACGCGGCACCGTAGTAACGGGGCGTATTGATCGCGGCATTATCAAGATTGGAGAACCGATTGAAATCATCGGCTTGCGCGAAACCAAGAACTCGGTTGTGACCGGCGTGGAAATGTTCCACAAATTGCTGGATGAAGGTCGTGCAGGAGACAACGTAGGACTGTTGCTGCGCGGCATTGAACGTGAAGACGTGGAGCGTGGACAGGTATTAGCCAAGCCGAAGTCGATCACACCGCACAAGAAGTTTTTGGCGGAAGTGTACGTATTGAAGAAGGAAGAAGGTGGTCGTCACAAGGCGTTCTTTAGTGGCTATCGACCGCAGTTCTACATCCGGACGATGGATGTGACAGGCGACATCACCCTGCCGGAAGGCGTGGAGATGGTGATGCCCGGAGACAACGTCAACCTGACGGTT
Source organism: Candidatus Brevifilum fermentans (assembly GCA_945877125.1). GTDB lineage: Bacteria > Chloroflexota > Anaerolineae > Anaerolineales > Villigracilaceae > Villigracilis. The sequence continues at coordinate 61,828 of CAMCQT010000009.1, forward strand.
GAGTTGATTGTGCCTGTTGCACTCGAACAGGGTTCCAAGTTCGCTATTCGTGAAGGCGGTCTGACCGTCGGTGCGGGTGTCGTAACTAAGATGCTTGCGTAATTAGAAAGTAAGGTAGAGTAAGATGGCCTCCAAGAAAAAAGATGTTCGCCCGGTAATTACGTTACAATGTAATGATTGCAAAGAACGCAATTACACCACCGAGAAAAATCGTCGTAACGACCCTAATCGGTTGGAATTCAATAAGTACTGCTCACGTTGTCGTAAGCACACAGTACACCGCGAGACTAAGTAGTTTGTAAGGGTGGGGCTTGTCCCCACCCATATTTAGGCCAGTAGCTCAATTGGCAGAGTCCTCGTCTCCAACACGAGTGGTTGTGGGTTCAAGTCCTACCTGGCCTGCCTGTGGCAAACGCCGCGTTGTGCGGCGTTTTAGCCGTAAATTAGAGAAGGAGTATTGCCTTGGCTGAGAAAGAGAAGAAAGTCAAGAATAGCGAAAACGCTGTTCAGCGTTATATCCGTGAGACCTCGGGTGAACTTCGCAAAGTCAACTGGCCTACTTGGCCTGAAGCGAGGCACCTTACACAACTTGTTTTGCTAGTGATGGTGGTTGTCGGCATTTTCCTTGCAGGGATAGACTATCTGTCGGGAGCGTTAATTAATTTGGTGCTTGGTATTTAGTTTGAATTGAGGATCTGATGGATTTACCGGAATCGCAAGAGCAGTTAGAACAGGAACCGACGGATGAATTAGCCGAGGAGCAGGTTTCTCCTACGGATGCGAAGCCTGCCGTTTCTTCTTCAGATCGGAAACCTGCCGCGCGTCCCGAAACGCAAATCCCAACCGATTTGCCCCATATTGAGGCAACAGTTGAAGGTCCTGCGTGGTATGTGATCCATTGTTATTCAGGTTATGAAAACAAGGTGCGCCACAATCTCGAGCAGCGTATTGAGACCATGGGTATGAAGGACATGATCTTTGACGTACTAATTCCGATGCAGGAAGAAGTTGAAGTCAAAGATGGGAAACGCCGTACAGTAGAACGCCATATTTTCCCTGGTTATGTGCTGGTAAATTTGGCGCTTTCGGAAGAATCATGGTATGTTGTTCGCAACACTCCTGGTGTGACTGGATTTGTTGGCATGGGAAATAACCCCACACCTTTGCGAAAAGAAGAATTTGATGCAATTGTGAAGCGTACTGAAGCTGAATCTCCCACGGTTAAGGTCACATTTAAAGTGGGTGAGCGTGTGCGTATTGTGGATGGACCGTTCAATGATTTCCGTGGTACCGTTGCAGAGATCGACATGGAGCGCACAAAGGTGCGTGTGATGGTCAGTTTCTTCGGACGAGAAACGCCGGTGGAGTTGGATTTCTTGCAGGTGGAAAAAGCATAGGCTGGAAAATTTTAATTAGACAGTAGCAGACCTCAGATAGGTCTGATGCGGTGGGAGGGTCTCCCAAATGACCCGCTAAAACCACAAAGGAGTTAAGTCGAAATGGCAAAGAAACTAAAAGCAATCGTACGTCTTCAACTTGCGGCTGGCAAGGCAAATCCTGCGCCTCCCGTTGGTCCCGCGTTGGCGAGCCATGGTATCAATATTATGGCCTTCTGCAAGGAATACAATGCGCGCACATCCAATCGTCCGGGTGAAGTACTTCCTGCAGAAATTACAATTTATACAGATGGTTCGTTTACCTTCGTGCTTCGCACCTCTCCCGCTGCAGTTTTGCTTCGCAAAGCCGCAGGTATCGAAAAGGGTTCTGGTGTGCCGAACAAGGACAAGGTTGGTAAGGTGACCCGTGCTCAGGTGAAGGAAATTGCTGAGCTGAAGATGAAAGATCTGAACGCGATCGATATGGATGGCGCGATGAAACAGATCGAAGGCACAGCCCGCTCGATGGGTATTACGATAACCGACTAATTTTGTGGGAGGATGGCTATGGCTGTCCGCTTGTACCACGGAGGATAAAATGACTAAACACGGAAAGAAATATACGGCGGCTCTCGCCAAAGTTGATATTGATAAAGTGTACTCGGCTCACGAAGCTGTTGCGCTTGCAAAGGAAACTTCCTTCACCAAGTTTGATTCAACCATTGAAGTTCATATGCGCACCACACTTGACTCACGTCAGGCTGATCAACAGTTGCGCGATGTAGTTGTGCTTCCTCATGGTCTCGGTAAAAAGGTACGCGTACTTGTATTTGCCCAGGGTGAAGGTGCTGTTGCTGCTCGTGCGGCTGGCGCTGACCTCGTTGCAGATGATGACGAGACAATGAAGAAGATTGAAGGTGGCTTCCTTGATTTTGATGTGGCCATCGCAACACCTGATGCAATGGGTAAGGTTGGTCGTTTGGGACGTGTGCTTGGACCTCGCGGTCTTATGCCGAACCCGAAGGCTGGTACCGTTGTCAGCGCAGGGGATATGGAACGCGCGATTAAAGAAGCAAAGGCTGGTCGTGTGGAATTCCGCCTTGATAAGACCAATAATATTCATGTATCCATTGGTAAGGCTTCATTTGATGTCAATAAACTTGTTGAGAATTACGCGGCTTTGGTAGATGCGATTAATAAATCCCGTCCATCAGGCGCGCGAGGTAATTTCGTCAAGCGTATTACAATCACTTCGACAATGGGACCTGGCGTGAAAGCCGATCCGAATGAACATATTGAAGGTGCCGAGTAGTAGTACTCGTTTATCCCTAAAACCACTTCGCCGATGAAGGCCGGTGTCCCATGAATTGGGACTTAATTTCCTGCTCAGGTGGAGACTGATAGAAAATTTCAGTACGCAAGTGCTGATTCCCTCCGGGGACTAAAAGTCTTTGCCTGTGTAAGTGGCAAAGACTTTTTAATTGAAAGGAGGTGAATACCCTTTGGCAATTTCTAAACAACGTAAGGAAGAAGTGCAGTCTCGATACGCAGATTGGATCAAGCGTAGTGAAGCAGTGATTCTTGTGGAATATACCGGCGCAAAAATGAAATCTATTGATGCGATTCGTGCCAAGATCCGTGATACTGGCGGTGAATTCCATATCGTGAAGAATACACTCATTCGTCGCGTGTTTGCAGACAATGGCATGGAAGTCCCTGCGGATTATCTCGTGAAGTCCACAGCTATCTTGTTCGCATTCAAAGACCCTGCTACCACAGCGAAAGCATTGACCGAATCAACAAAAGGCAATGAATTCGTTAAAGTGAAGGGCGGTTTGATGGGCGGTAAGTCCTTGAACCCCGTACAGGTCAAGATGCTTTCTGAGATGCCCCCGTTGCCTGTTATGCGCGCAACATTGCTCGGCGTTTTGCAGGCCCCGGCAAGCAAACTCGTCCGTACACTGGCGGAACCGGCTCGCGGCTTGGCTGCTGTTATCAAGGCGCATGCTGAAAGCACGCCCGAAAGCGCACAGGCTTCGGCCTAGTTTTTCGTAAAACATTAAAATTTTAATTTACTTAGCAAGGAGTGCTAAAAATGTCTGATAAACTCGCTACACTCGTGGAAGAACTTTCCACACTTTCCGTCCTCGAGGCGGCTGATTTGGTAAAAATGCTCGAAGAGAAGTGGGGCGTTTCTGCCGCCGCTCCCGTAGCCATGGCTGCCGCTGGCGCCGCTGTTGCCGCTGAACCTGTCGAAGAGAAGACTGAGTTCGACGTAGTCATCAAAGATCCAGGTGCCAAGAAGATTGACGTCATCAAAGTCATTCGTCAATTGACCAGCCTTGGACTCGGCGAAGCCAAAGCTCTCGCTGAAACCGCTGGCGGCAAGATCCTCACCGGCGTTGGCAAAGATGCTGCTACGGACGCCAAGAAGAAACTTGACGAAGCCGGCGCGAACATCGTTATCGAATAAGGTTTCAAGATTTGAAATAAAAAAAGACGCCTCGCGAGGGGCGTCTTTTTTTATTGATTGATTTTTTAGTTATAACGTTCCACTTTGCGAATAACCATGACGACCTTGCCTTTGATTTCCAGCGCTTCGCTTTTATCAATATAGATCGGCTTCATGGTGGGATTGGCGGGTTGCAGGCGATATTTGTCTTTTTCCTTAAAGAAGAACTTCAGAGTGGTTTCGTTGCGATCAGAAAGCCAGACTGCGACCATGTCACCATTGCGTGCATCCTGGGTGGGTCTGAGGATGACGATATCGCCGTCGTTGACCATGGCGTCTATCATTGATTCGCCTTGTACCTTAAGGGCAAATAATTCCTTGCCTTTTTCTTTTGTTGGCATAAGAGACATGGCAACTTCGATGGAGTCTTCAGGTGTAAATGAGCCAAAATCTGCGTTGGAAGGGACTGGAATTGGCTCGCCTGCTTGAATAACACCAACCATGGGGATGCGGAACATGTCGCCCATTGGGGTGGGGGCGGTCAGGCGTACGCCGCGTGATATTTTGCGATCGCGCTCGATGTTGCCTGATTTTTCAAGTTGGTCAAGATAGTAATTAACCACAGAAGTGGATGAAATATCGCAATCCTCGCCGATCTCGCGAATTGAGGGCGGATGTTTATGTTCGCGTTGGTAGCTCGCTATGAAATCAAGGATTTTCTGGTGGCGTTCGCCAAGACCTTTGCTTTTTCTAACCATCATCATTTTAAGTCTCCTGCCAGCACAGCCGGCACTTGGGAGTATTCTTCGCTCATTTGTGCTACGAATAATACTCGAACGCCTGTTCTGTGTCAAGGATTTTTAAGCGGACTTAAAACGGATAAACGGAAGTTTATACCCATGTCCGGCGGCGCATCCAGAAGTACATAATGATGGGGGTGAGCAGCATCAAGCCGAGGGTGCCGTAAAAGATTGCGGGGGCTGTCCAACTCTCCTGTGGCGGATTTGCGGCGAAGAAGTTCATCCCAAAGAAGCCTGTTACAAAAGTCAAAGGCATGAAGAGGGTGGTGATGATGGTCAGTGTTTTCATGACTTCATTCATGCGGTTGTTGATGACTGACAGATACGTGTCCATTGCTCCGCCCACGAGGTCGCGCAGACTTTCGTTCACGTCGTGCAACCTAACGAGATGGTCGTAAATGTCGCGGAAGAAGATGCGGTCTTTGCGGTCAATGACTTGATAGTCGTCACGTGCCATTTTGTTGAGCACTTCGCGTTGGGGGAGCAGGATGCGGCGCATGGCGAGCAATACACGTTTCAGCGTGAACAACCTTGCGAGTGTTTGCGAGCTGGGACGGTCAAAGACCTGGTCTTCGATCCAATCTATTTCATCGTCAATTTTTTCGATGATCGGCATGTAGTTCATGACGATGGCGTCAATGATTTTGTAAAGCAAATGATCGGCGCCATCCTGTGAATACCGCGGATCACGTTGACTTGTTTCCCATGTTTCGTCTATCGACGCTACGGGATTATCGTGATGTGTGACGACATAATTGCGTCCGAGGAAAATATCCAACTCGTCAATTTCTGTGTCCCACGGTTCGGTGGCTTTTACCAGATGCATGTAGTTCAAAACGATATAAAGATAATCTCCCCAATCATCTATTTTTGGCGCGTGTGTTTGTTCCAGTGCATCGGCTATGGCTAGTGGATGAAAATTGAAACTTTGCAAAATAGGTTCGGCTGTTTCTGTCGGCTCGGAGGTAAAGTCGACCCACAGCAAGCCGTTCTTGTTCCGAAGGAGGTGGGGGAACTCTGCAGGCAAAATATTGGTGCGGGCAGGCTTGCCAGGTAAAAAAAATATTGTGCGTATCATAAAATTTGCCTCCAGATGGGCAGAATTGATGTTTTTGATGAAAAAAATTGATTATTTTTATTTGAATATTGAAAATATTGATTTATCTATTGACAAAGTTTATAAAGTGGGTATAATTTTATTAGAAATAAGACAAGAAACCTTAACTTTATTGAAGAACTGTTGAACTACGTTGATTTGAAAAGGAGTTTCCATGACTACGTACCCTGAAATTGAATCTGAATACCATCGCAAAAGCATTATCGAGGAAATGGATGCCATTCGCTTGGAGGAAGAAGCTGTCAAAGGCAAGACCCTTCTCGACAAAAATCTGGCGCTACTCGGAAACCTGATGGTTTCTGCTGGTGAAAAACTGCGCCATCGTTATCATTCTTCACAGGAAACAATCTCTGTGAAATTAGTGAACAAGGTTGCGTAACATGTTGAACAATACTCGTCAAAGAATTTCAAAACTTTATCATGAATACCCGCGCACATTTTGGGTTGTGATCGCCATTACTTTTATTGATCGTATTGGCGGCTCACTGCTTTTTCCGTTCTTCGCGCTCTATATTACCAGTAAATTTAATGTCGGCATGACCGATGTCGGCGTGCTCTTTGCGGCGTTTTCAGTTTCCAGTTTTATTGGCTCCGCCATCGGCGGCGCACTGACCGACCGCTTTGGGCGTAAGGGCATCATCATGTTCGGTCTGATCGCCTCGTCTTTCAGCACAGTGGCGATGGGCTTGATCGACTCGTTCCAAGCCTTCTTTTTTCTCGCGCTCTTCGTTGGGATTTTAACAGATGTCGCGGGTCCCGCGCATCAAGCCATGATCGCCGATATTTTACCCGAAGAAAAACGAGCAGATGGATACGGGATTCTGCGCGTGGCATTCAATTTATCTGTCGTGATCGGTCCCGCTATTGGAGGACTTCTCGCATCCCGCTCCTACCTTTTGCTGTTTCTGTCCGATGCGGCTATTTCCCTGCTGACAGTGATCCTGATCGCCATCTTCCTGCCCGAAACCAAACCCGCAGCGCACCCCGATGCGCCGAAGGAAACAATGGCTCGTACTTTCGCCGGCTATGGACAAGTCTTCCGTAATGCGGCTTTCATGTTATTCCTCGGCGCGGTGATGCTGCAAGTCTTCACGTATATGAATATGAACACAGCCTTGGGCGTGTACTTGCGGAACGAACATGGCACGCCTGAATCGGGCTACGGATTATTGCTGAGCATCAACGCCGCGATGGTCGTGCTGATGCAATTCCCGATCACGCGCCGCATCACCAAATATCCGCCGATGTTGATGATGGCAGCCGGAACATTCCTGTACGTGATCGGCTTCTCGATGTATGGATTTGTTTCCACTTATATGCTGTTCGTGGTTGCGATGGTGATTATCACCATCGGTGAAATGGTTGTCTCGCCTGTTTCGCAAGCACTGGTGGCGTCGTTTGCTCCCGAAGAAATGCGCGGACGATACATGGCGGTCTCAGGTTTTTCGTGGGGCATTCCCTTCGCCGTGGGACCTTACCTCGCGGGATTAATTATGGACGGACCGAAGCCATATCTGCTTTGGTACGCGGCGGGATTGGTCGGCATGTTATCCACATTTGCCTTCCTTGCCTTGTATCGTGTGCGCGGCAAGGACGTGGAGAAGATGGAAATCATGCCCGAAATTGCGGCATCATAAATAAAATAATTTACGGAGTGCGGAAGTTCTACTTCCGCAGTACAAAAGTAGAACTTTTGCACTCCAAATCAAAATATATTCGGAGGAACACAACCTATGCGACCAGCACCCACTCGTTGTCCGATCTGTCAGTCTGAATTGACTGTTGCGCGATTGCACTGCTCATCCTGCGACACATCGATTGAAGGGCGTTTTGCTTCGGGTCAATTTGCAAACTTGACCCCCGAACAATTGGAATTCACCTTCACCTTTGTGCGCTGCGAAGGCAAGATCAACCGCGTCGAACAGGAACTTGGCGTCTCGTATCCAACCATCCGCAACCGTTTGAATGAAGTTATCCGCGCCCTGGGGTATGAACCTGGCAAGGATGAACCCGTTGAAATTACACAAGATAAACGCAACAGCATTCTCGAAGACTTGAGCGCAGGTAAAATTAGCGCAGAAGAAGCCACACGTTTATTGCGCGGGGAAGAGGAGTAATTGCCATGTCCAAAACAATCTCAGCAGGACGAACACCTAAAATTGTGATCGAAAATATCGGCGGCGACCTCAGCCTGGTCGGTTGGGAAGGGGACGATATTTTGCTCAAAGGTGACGACGACGAGATGCAATTCAGCCAGAATGGCGAGATGGTCAGCATTTCATGTGAAGACGATCTTTCTCTGCGTGTTCCAAAAGCCTCTTCAATTTTTATCCGAAAAATTGCCGGCGACGCATCCATTCGCAGTATGCTCGGCAGCATTGAATTGAAGGATATCGACGGCGACCTTTCCATCCGTGATGTGGACTCAGTTGCGATAGACACGATCCACTCTGACTTTAGCCTGCGTGACGCGAAGGGACATTTATCCATCAAAAATGCGGAGAGCGATGTATCCATCCGTGATGTGGATGGAAATGTCTCACTTGAATCCGTCGCCGCTGACCTTGCCCTGCGCGATGTGCGCGGCAATGTCAGCGCCAATATCGCGGGTGACGTTGTGCTCTATCTTAATCCGCTGGCGGGCAATGCCTATTCGGTTAATGCAGGCGATGATATTTTGCTGGTCATGCCGCCCAAAGCCAATGCCACCCTGACCCTCAACGCCGATGAAATTGACATTGAATGGAAGGGCGTGAAAAATGACGAGGACGCGACCAATCGAGTCATCACGCTGGGAGATGGTTCTGCCATTGTCATGCTGACGGCTGGGGGCGACATCCGTGTAACCAATCAAGCCGACGCAGGCGACACCGCCGAAGACTTCGGTAACTTTGCGGGCATCGGTATGGACTGGTCTGGTTTCGGCGAGCGGATTTCACGCCAGGTGGAGCAGGCTACTCGTCGAGCCGCCAAACAGGCAGATGAAGCTGCGCGTCGCGCCGAGGAAACTCATCGACGATTTGACGAAGGCGTTGAACGTCGTGTGAAAGGTAAGGTAAATGTCGGCGTGGGTCGTTGGAATTGGGATCTATCCTCGAAGGGTGTGCCGATGCCTCCGAGACCGCAAGCCACTGACGAAGAACGCATGGCAATTTTGAAGATGTTGCAGGAAAAGAAGATCACTGCCGAAGATGCAGAAAAATTGCTGTCTGCGCTTGAAGGAGGTTCGTGATGTCTGCCGAAGAGCGCAGGAAGATTTTGCAAATGGTGGCAGATGGAAAGATCAGCGCGGAGGAAGCCGCGACCCTGATGCGTTCGTTGGAGGAATCGGCTGAGGAGGAGATCGAAGTCATCGAAACCGAATCAGGCTCGGGCGGAGCGGGGAGCGGTGCCGCAGAGTTTGACCAGGTCCGCAGGCGGGCGATGCGCTTCGCCATGATTCCGCTTTGGGTGGGAGTCATCCTGACGGTGTTGAGCGCGTGGTGGATGTATTCCGTTCAACAAAATGCGGGTTTGAATTTCTGGTTCTTTTGTTTGAGTATGCCGTTTTTATTGGGAATCCTGTTGATCGCGCTGGGGGCGGGGAGCGGCGCTTCGCGCTGGCTGTATGTGAATGTAGACCGTTCGCACCAGGCAGATTGGCCGAAAAACATTACAATTGCGCTGCCCCTGCCGTTGGGTTTGGTTGGGTGGTTTTTGAAAAATTTCGGCTCACATATCGAAGGCTTGAAAAAGACGACCATTGATGAAGTGCTGATGGCGGTCTCGATGGCGAAATCTGTGACTGAACCGTTGATCATCCATGTGGATGACGACGGCGGCGAGCGCGTGCAGGTATTCATAGGATAAGAGGTGTGACATGGCAAACAGCGAAGAACGAATGAAGATTTTGAAGATGATCGAAGAAGGCAAGATCAGCGCAGACGAAGGCTCGAAACTGCTGGCGGCATTAAGCGATTCTCGCAGGGGGATGCCCACTCCGCCGCGACCTCCGGGCGTGGGCGGGTCGGCGCGCTGGCTGAGAATCCGCGTGACGGACACACGCACGGGACGCTCGAAGGCTTCGGTACAAATTCCGCTGGCGCTGGTGGATGCAGGTATGAAGATCGGCGCGCATTTCGCCCCCGAGGTGGAAGGCGTGGATATGTCGAACGTGATGGATTCGATTCGCATGGGGGTGACGGGCAAGATCATCGACGTGGTGGATGAGGAAGACGGCGAGCACGTTGAGATTTTTGTGGAGTAGGGTGATTGGTAATTGGTGATTAGTAATTGGTGAACGGCTCTCGCGAGGGAGCCGTTTTTTGCGCAGGGACAATTCATCCCTCATCCTTCATCTTTCATCCTTTCCCCCCTCCCTACCCATTCGTCCAGTACAAAACTAGCCCAATCGGCGATACACTCCAGGCACGCATTCGCTATACTAACTGTAGTAACGACTTTAGTCGTTGCCCTTGATGCGAATTGCTGTATAAAAGGAGATAAACCATGAGCAAAAATTTATTTGTTGAACTTTCTGAATCAATGGCAGATGCCGCCGAGCGTGCTGGGAAATCCACAGTGTTGGTGGATGCCCGCCGAAAATTCCCAGCCAGCGGCATTGCCTTCGCCAAAGATTTAATTTTGACCGCCGACCACGTCGTCGAACGCGAAGAGGATATCAAAGTGATTCTGGCAGACGGGACGGAAGTGACCGCCCGCGTGGCAGGGCGCGACCCTGGAACTGATCTGGCTGTCTTGAAATTAGACTCCGCCTCGGCCACTCCCGCTGAACTCTCAAAGACCGCCGCGCGCGTGGGTCAACTGGTGCTGGCAATCGGCAGACCTTCCACCAAGGGAATCGAATCCAGCTTTGGCACAATCAATTCCATCGGCGGACCCGTCCGCACGGGACGCGGCAGCATGTTGGAAAGTTACATCAAAACCGACGTCGTTTCCTACCCAGGTTTTTCCGGCGGACCTTTGGTCAATGGCGATGGTACGATCTTCGGCATCAACACCTCTGGCTTTGGGCATGGCGGCGCGCTCACCATCCCAGCCGATGTTGCCTGGAAGATCGCGGAGACTCTCGCCAAGCACGGCAAGATCAAGCGCGGTTATCTCGGCATCCGCAGTCAGGTTGTGGAACTTCCCGCAGATGCAAAGTCCGCGCTGAAACGTGAGCAGGACACCGGGCTTTTGCTGGTTGGTCTCGAAGCCGACAGCCCTGCTGGAAAAGGCGGGTTGATGGTCGGTGATATTCTTGTCGGCGTGGCTGGCGAACCGGTTGCACACCAGGATGACCTGTTCGTCCGCTTGAGCGGTGACGTGGTCGGAAAGTCCACCCCGATTGATATTCTGCGCGGCGGCAAACTGGAAGCCGTCAACGTGGAAATTGGCGAAAGATAAAATTATGTCATTGCGAGGGCGCACTTGTTCTTGCCCGAAGCAATCTCCTAATTGATACGGAGATTGCTTCGTCGGGAAGTGCATCCTCCTCGCAATGACACAGATGAGGTAATTTGATCCGAGTCACAATCGTTTCACCCAACTCTGCCATGCGGATTGGTCTGCGTGAATTACTCAGCAGACAACCTGACATCAAAGTGGTGGGTGAGACCGTTGATCTTGAACACGTAAACGAAACAGAGACCGAGGTGGTCGTGCTTGCTTCGGTCTCTTCTGCGCGTGTGTTGGAAAATAAAACATCATTCGCCATTTTGTTTCTGACGGATGATGTCGAGTCTCTGCGCGGCATGTTCAACTCAAATCTGCGGGCGTGGGGCGTGCTTTCGATGGATGCAACGGAAGATGAGTTAACGGCGGCTGTCCGCGCGGTGGGGGAAGGGCTTTGGGTTGGCGCACCCAGCCTGGTCGGGAGTCTGATCCGCTTGTCTGGGCGCAGAGAATCTTCCAGCGAAGATTCTCTGGTTGAGCCGCTAACTGCCCGGGAGTTGGAAGTCATCCAACTGATGGCGCAGGGATTGGCAAACAAACAGATCGCGCTGGCGCTCAGTATCAGCGAGCACACGGTGAAATTTCATCTTTCGTCTTTGTATGCAAAGTTGGGGATTTCAAGCCGCACCGAGGCGGTCAAACGCGGAATTGAACTTGGTTTGATTTCGTTGTAATAAATTAATAGCAAG
>CAMCQT010000010.1 GCA_945877125.1 Candidatus Brevifilum fermentans
ACAAAACTCACCCCAAGAAAACGCCAGCCAGTCATGAAAAAAGGCATGCCCTTAGTTTTTTAGCCGCCGGGTCGTTCGTTTATCGTTTTGTTAAGGTGCTACCTTGCTCTTTTTCTCAAGCAAGTTTCTTCAACTTGTCAAAAGTCCAATCATAAAATAAAAAATTAAATAATACGGATTTACCAATAGCAAGGGCTTTTTCAACCTTTAGACTGGGTCTACATTTACTGAAAATTATGCTTCCCGAATCTCCCCTTACCACCATTGAAAGTCGTTTGCGGTATTTGCTCCCCGCTGAAATGTACGCGTCCATGTGGGGTGACTCGTCTGTAGATATCATGGTCACTGTTTACAACCACTTGCGGACTTTACAGCGCATTTTGCAAGATTATACTTCTCGGCAAATATCCATCAACAGGATCAAACCCGGGGATGTGAAAACTGAATGGCAATACGGCACGATGATGTTTACTGACCTTGCCGGTTTTACAAAACTCATGGAAGCCAACTCAGCCAAGGGGCATGAGGGCGCGGCGGATCTCCTGAAACAAATAACAAAATATTTTTCCGCAATGATCGCGGTCATCAGCAAGTCGGGCGGGGATTTGCTTGAGTTCACCGGCGATGCGTTGCTGGTGGTGTTCCCAAAAAACGACCGGAATGATGATACCGTGCGCGCTGTGCGTGCCGGACTGCGGATGCAAAGAGCTATGAAGGAATTTGCAGAGATCGAAACGCCGTCTGGTATTGTCAACTTGAAAATGCGGATTGGCATTCATGCCGGTAGATTTTTAACAGCCGATATTGGCACGCCGCGCCGCATGGAACATGTCTTGCTCGGCAAGGATGTGCAACAAGCCAAGTTGACCGAAAGCAACGGACTTAACGAACGGGTGAATTTATCGCAAAAGGCATACGACCAAATTGCTGAAAAATTCAACTTTGAAGAGGGGAAACCCGGATATTATCTGGTGAAAGATGATCTGACAGAAACTGAACTCGGCGAGTATGAGATCACACCTGTTGGGCGGCGCATGGCGGGTAGTGTTTTGCTCACACGTGATAAAAGTGAAGTCCTGCAACAGATCACCGATATGCTCAACTCCATCGAGTCGATGGCCAGCTATATTCCTTCGCCCGTGCTTTCCCTGCTTGTGGAAAGTGCCGCCGACAGAAAGATTCCCGCGGATTTTCCCCAGCCCACCATCATGTTCGTCAATTTCATCGGTCTGCCCGAATCTGCAGACCGTGCGCTTCCGGGCGAGGAAATAAAACTCGCGCTGAGTTTTTCACGGATATTCTCGTTGATCAATGCGGCTGTTGAGTCACGCGGCGGCGTGCTAAAGAAAGTCACCTATCACCTTTCCGGTTCGGATATTGTGATCTACTTTGGCGTGCCAACTGCACACACAAATGACGAAATGCGCGCCGCCTCCGCCGCAATTGCCATCCGCGATGTGGTCATGAACTTCGAAGCCCCCACCATTGGCGATATCCAGCCCGAAGTATATTGCTTGATCGGTATTCATTCGGGACCCACCTTTGTGGCAGAAGTCGGTGATCCGCGCAGCCGCCGCGAATACAACGTGCTTGGCGATACGGTCAATACCACTGCGCGTTTGATGAGCCAGGCTCAAAAAAATCAGATCGTCATTTCTGAGAGCGTGCAAAAAGTGATCGAGTCAAAATACGAATGTCGGTCGCTGGGCGAAGTCTCACTTAAAGGTAAAAATGCGCCAATGCATCTTTATGATCTGGTTCAGCAAAAAAGTAAAACTTAATCATCAGCAGAAGGCCGACCAGTTAAGCTATAATTATCGAAGAATAAAAACCAGTTCAAGACCTAAAATTTCCGGTAGTGGGTGAATATAAGTGATGTTCTTCCCGTAGTGGCGACTTTAGTCGCTTTTGCACCGTAAAAACACGACTGAAGTCGTTACTACGCAAACCTATCACTTACCCAATACCACTACCAAATTTCCCTTGTAAAAGGAATATGCCATGAGTGTCACTCATTACGAAATCGCGCTTAAAGAACTTGCATCTCGCACAGAAGATATCCGACCTTCTGATGTTGTATCATTTTCCGAACCACTGCGCTCAGCCTTGAACTTCGCAATTCGACTCGGTCGTTTCAGCCTGACAGAGTTTGCCGAGAAATTGGAATTCACACGCGAAGAAGCAGGCACGCTCGCCGACCTTTTGGTGAAACGAAATTTGTTTGAAGTCACCAGGTTTTCAACCGCAGAAGAAACTTATTTCCAAGCCCGCATCTCAGGCGGCACGCGTCCGCTCAAACGCCCGCCTTCAGACATCTGGAAAAAAATAGAGTGATCAAAAAGCCGTCTGCAAAAGTAGACGGCTTTTTTTATGTGCGCCGATGCCTGATGAACGAACAGGGGATTCGGCTATAATGCAAACATGGCAGAAAAAATCCACTCCCAGTATGAAGAACTTAAGGCGCAAATCAACGCACACAATTATCGGTATCACGTGCTTGATGCGCCCATCATCAGCGATTTGGAATACGACCGCCTGCTGAACGAACTCAAGCGGATCGAAGCCAACCACCCCGAATGGATCGCACCCGATAGCCCTACGCAGCGCGCCGGTTCCAAGCCTGCTGACCGTTTCGAGAAAATTCGCCACCCTGCGAGCATTCTCTCCCTCGCCAACGCTTTCGGCGGTGACGACGCCCGCGCCTGGCTTGAACGGATCAAAAAAATAGACGACCGCGTGGAACAGGCAAAATTTGTTGTCGAACCAAAGATAGACGGCTTGTCGGTTGTCCTGCATTATCGCGATGGACTCTTCGTGCAAGGCGCCACCCGCGGCGACGGCGAGGTCGGCGAAGACATCACCTCCAACCTGCGCACGATACGGGCGATACCGTTAAGAATTCCAGTGAACAGTGAGCAGTCATCAGTGGTCAGTGTTCCCAAGTACTTGGTCGTTCGCGGCGAAGCCTTCATCCCCAACAAGGAATTTGACGAACTCAATCGCAAGCTTGAAGAAGCCGGCGAAAAGACTTATCTCAATCCGCGCAACACGGCGGCGGGGTCGTTGCGCCAGCTTGACCCGCAACTGACCGCATCGCGCCCGTTGACCTTGCTCGTCTATCAAATCGTTTATTCCGAAGGTGGCAAAGTCCCAACTTCACAGTGGGAAATTTTGGAATACTTGAAAGCCTTGGGCTTCCCCGTCACCGATGTGGCGAAGCGATTTGATGATCTCGACTCCGCGATTGCCTACACTGAGACATGGGCTGAAGGACGCGACACGCTGCCCTACGAAGCCGACGGCATGGTCATAAAAATTGACGATTTGACTCTCGCCGCTGATCTGGGATTCACAGGCAAAGACCCGCGCGGAGCCATCGCCTTCAAATTCCCCGCGCGTGAAGTGACCACGACCTTAAATGAAATCGGCGTGGCTGTGGGACGCACGGGCGTGTTGACTCCGTTTGCCATGCTCGAACCGGTTGAGATTGGCGGCGTGGTTGTGGAACGCGCCACCCTGCACAATTTTGATTTCATCGCTGAAAAAGATATTCGCGTCGGCGACCGTGTGTTGATCAAACGCGCCGGCGAAGTCATTCCGTACGTCATCGGCCCCGTCGTGGATGCGCGCTCTGGACAGGAAAAAACCTATCAGATGCCAACCACTTGTCCCGCCTGCGGACAGGCGGTGGAACACTTTGAAGGCGAGGTGGCGTGGTACTGTGTCAACGCGGCATGTCCCGCCCAACTGGTGCGGAACATCGAACACTTCGTTTCACGCGGCACGATGGATATCACCGGACTTGGAATCAAAATTGTGGAGCAACTGATCGAGACAGGGCTGGTCAAAGATGTGGCTGACTTGTTTACCTTGAACAAGGAACAATTGCTGACGCTCGAAGGTTTCGCAGAAAAAAAGGCGGAGAATCTGCTTGGGTCGTTGGAACAGGCCAAGGCGCAGAATCTGAACCGCTTGCTTGCGGCGCTGGGAATTCACGGCGTGGGCGAAGTCATGGCGGGCGACCTATCCCGCAACTTCGGAAATCTATCTGCCTTATCCAAAGCCAGCGCAGAGGAACTTCAACAAATTGAAGGCGTGGGACCCAACAGCGCCGAATCCATCGTGGATTGGTTCGCTCAACCTGTGAATCAAAACGTGGTGAAGAAATTGAAGGCGGCGGGGGTGAATCCAGAAATGCAGAAGTCAGAAGGCAAAATGCAGAATGGGGCGCTGAGCGGATTGACTTTTGTGGTGACGGGCACGCTTCCCACTTTGTCTCGCGATGGCGTGAAGGAATTCATCGAAAGCAATGGCGGCAAGGTGACGGACAGCGTCAGCAAGAAAACAAGTTATCTTGTGCTTGGCGAAAACCCAGGCTCAAAAGCCGAGAAGGCAAAATCACTGGGCGTCAAAATTTTGGATGAATCAGAACTAAAAAAAATGGCAGAAGGTTTATCCTTATAACCTTCAACCTGCAACTTTCAAACCTGCAACCGCCATTCAGCTAGACAGAACCATACCCCTAGACTAAACTTACAAAATTCTAATTACGGAGGCATTACATGGATTTCCAAAACACCAATGACTCTTTGACCCATCGGGTCAGAGCATTTACCGAGCGGGTTGCAGGGCTAAAAGCAAATGATCTATACTATCTCAACATGCCGGTGGAGGAAATTTTACCGGATAGCAAAGTGCGCCTGCGCGGACGCACAATGGGGATGTACGCATCTTACAGCTATCTGGGGCTGGTCGGTCACCCACGCATTAACGAAGCTGCCAAGAAAGCCATTGATAAATTCGGCACGGGCACCAATGGCGTGCGTATGCTGGCGGGTACGTTGACCATCCACAAGGAACTTGAAGAGACGATTGCCAATTTTAAGCATACTGAAGCCGCAGTTACTTACTCGTCGGGATATGCCACCAATTTGACCGTCATCTCATCGTTGATGGGGCGCGGCGATTATATATTTTCGGATAAATTGAACCATGCATCCATTGTGGATGGTTGTTTGATGTCTGGCGCAGAGTTCCGCCGTTTCAGGCACAAAGACATGGAACATCTCGAAGGCTTGCTCAAAAACGCGCCCGCAGATGTTGCCAAGATGGTAGTTGCGGATTCTGTATTCAGCATGGATGGCGACATCATTGACCTGCCCAAAGTCGTTGAACTGTGCAAGAAATACAATGCCTGGCTGATGATTGACGAAGCACATTCCGTGGGCGTTCTGGGGAAGACAGGCACGGGCATCGAAGAGCATTTTGGGCTTGGCAATGTGATCGACATCAAGATGGGTACATTGAGCAAGACCATTCCTTCTGTCGGCGGATACGTGGCCGCAAACAAAGACATCATCACCTACCTGAGCCATGCCAGCCGCGCCTACATGTTCTCGGCTGCCTTGCCGCCCGCGCAAGCCGCTGCCGCAAATGAAGCCTTCAAAGTCATTTTGGATGAGCCCTGGCGCATTGAAAAGCTAAACGAAAACACCAAACAATTCATCGGCGGACTCAAGGGACGCGGATTCGACACCATGTTGACCGAGACCGCCATCGTCCCTGTTTTGTGTGGAACGGATGAAATGGCTTTTGCCATGACCCGCGAAGCACAGCACGAAGATGTGTTTGTGTTACCCGTCGCTTCGCCTGCGGTGCCCGAAGGATTGGCTCGCTTGCGCGCCACCGTCACATCTGCACACGAAACAAGCGAGATCGAGCGTGCAATGGATGTGATCGAAGTTGCAGGCAAAAAACTAGGACTTATCAAGTAAAGTTGAACTGCAAGCAAGCCCTCCAAGTCCCTGATAGGGGAACTTGGAGGGCTTTTTATTTTCATTTTCCCAAGCTAATAGTTTTTGGGATAATATTTATAACATTTCTCTAATAAATTACCTGTAAAATCAATTAACTTCAAAGGAGTTAGACTATGAAATGGCAATGGAAATTAGGAACATTTGCAGGGATTGACGTTTATATTCACGCCACCTTTCTGCTATTAATCACATGGGTTGGCTACAGCCACTGGCTGGAAAATCAAAACTGGAGCGAGGTCTTTAGCGGCATCCTCTTCATCCTCGCGCTTTTTGCGTGTGTGATTTTGCACGAATACGGTCACGCGCTCACCGCCCGCAAGTACGGAATCAAAACCCGCGACATCACAATCTACCCAATTGGCGGCGTGGCAAGGCTGGAACGAATGCCCGAAAAGCCGATTGAGGAATTGTGGGTTGCTTTGATGGGACCCGCTGTGAACGTCGTCATCGCCGCCGGACTCTTCGCGTATCTTTTCTTAACCTCAAGCCTGGTGCCGCTTAGTGAGTTGACCATCGCCTCAGGCAGTTTCCTCGAAAGGCTGATGATGATCAACGTCTCGCTGGTCTTGTTCAACCTCATCCCCGCCTTCCCCATGGACGGCGGACGTGTGCTTCGCGCACTGCTTGCCATGCGCATGGACTACGTCCGCGCCACGCAGATCGCCGCAACCATTGGTCAGGGCATGGCGCTGTTGTTTGGGCTGGTCGGCTTGTTCGGCAATGCATCCCTGCTCTTCATCGCCTTCTTTATTTGGATCGGCGCATCGCAGGAAGCAGGCATGACCCAGATGAAAAACGCCATCAGCGGAATCCCCGTCGGGCGTGCCATGCTCACAGATTACAAAAGCCTCTCACCGCGTGATCCGCTCTCGCGCATGTCACAATTGCTGCTGTCTGGTTCGCAACATGACTTCCCAGTGATTGATAATGACCGCATCGTGGGCATCGTCACCCGTGATGATTTTCTCGCCGCCCTCACCCAGCACGGAGAAAACATCGCCATCTCAGTCGTGATGAAAAAAGACTTACCCGAAGTGGATTCGTACGAGATGGTCGAAACCGCCTTCATGCGCCTGCAAGAATCCGGCATCCCAGCTTTGCCTGTTACGCACGCCGGGCAATTGGTGGGCATCGTCACCGCCGAGAATATCACCGAATACCTGATGATCCGCTCCGCATTGCGAAGAGCCGCAGTAACTTCCTGAACAGATTTGCGAGCCTAAATTAGAGAATTCTTATCCACAAATGCCCGCTTTTTCTGTATACTAATCTTTAACTCCGATGGGGAGTAGCCGCCCAATGTTTTGGGATGCACAGCCGTCAATACGGACTATAGTCCCGGCTGTTCTGTAAAAGGCAAGACCATCGTCAAATCTTTTGGCGATGGTCTTTTTTATTTATCAACAAAGACCTGACAGGTTTTAGAAACCTGTCAGGTCTGAACATGAGGAAACCATGCTCGACCAAATCGAAGCGACAATCCTATCTGCCCTGCAAGCCATCTTCGATCAGTTCGGCTGGATGGGCGTGTTCGGCTTGATGGTGCTGGAAAACGCCACAGGTGTCACACCCAACGAACTCATCCTGACTTTCGCGGGCTGGATGTTGATCGAGCATCATGGCATCGCCCCAGGCTTCATCCTCGTGGGCGGACTCTACGCCGGGTTCGGCAGCGCGGTTGGCGCATCCATCGTCTACTGGGTGGCGCGGAGCGGCGGACGTCCGATGATTGACCGCTTCGCAAAGTTCTTCCGCATCGATCTGTCTCTCCTCTCCAGGGCAGAGGAACAAATGCAAAAGCGGGGCGCGTGGATTATCTTTGCCGGGCGTGTTCTGCCAGGCATCCGCATGTTGGTTAGTATCCCTGCCGGGTTGGCAAGAATACCCTTTCCAAAATTCTTTTTTGCCACCTTTCTCGGAGCCTATATTTGGTGTACACTTTTCATCGGCGCGGGTTACCTGCTCGGACACGAGTGGAGGCTCATCAGCGACTATATCAAAACGCATGCGCCCCTGGTTTTCGCGCTGGTCGCGGTTACCGGCGGCGCATATCTCGTCTGGCACTTCCGCCAGCGCATCGCCATGTTGACTTGGACGAAAACAAAAAAAATCAATCAGGAAAAATAATGAACTGGCATCTTACCGATATTCAAGAAAGTCTTTCAACATTAAACTCAGATCAGCAAAACGGACTCTCCAAATCTGAAGTCTCGGCACGGCTTACCCAATACGGCGCGAATGAACTCGTCGAACACGGCGGGCGCAAACCCCTGCAAATTTTGTGGGAGCAACTGACCGCCACGATGGTTCTCATTCTCATTGCGGCGGCAGTTGCGGCAGGCTTGCTTGGCGATACCAAAAATACCATCGCGATTCTTTCCATCGTCGCTTTGTATGCCCTGCTCGGTTTTAGCCAGGAATACCGCGCCGAAAAAGCGATTGCCGCGCTCAAGAAAATGTCGGTGCCGAACGTGCGCGTGCTGCGCGACGGGCAGTTGCAGGAAGTCCCCGCGCACGATCTTGTGCCAGGCGACGTGATTCAGCTTGAAACGGGCAACGTCCTCCCCGCAGATTTACGTCTGCTCGAAGCTGTCAATCTCCGCATTCAGGAAGCCGCGCTGACGGGCGAATCCGAACCGATTGAAAAACACACCGCTGCGCTCTCCAGCAACGAACTTCCCATCGGTGACCGCCGCAACATGGGCTACATGGGAACCATCGTCACGCAGGGGCGCGGACTTGCGCTGGTGGTCGCCACGGGGATGCAGACCGAACTGGGCAAGATCGCCGAACTCATTCAACAAGTCAAACAGGAAAATACTCCGCTGCAAAAGCGGCTTGATGCGCTTGGCAAAAACCTCGCGCTGATCGGCGTGGGCATTGCCGCGCTGATTTTTGTGCTGGGTCTCATGCGCGGCGACGAACTCCGTCACATGCTGCTGACAGCCGTCAGCGTTGCTGTGGCAATCGTCCCCGAAGGCTTGCCCGCCGTTGTCACCGTCACCCTTGCGCTCGGCGCACAGCGCATGTTGCAGCGCAACGCACTCATCCGCAAACTGCCCGCTGTCGAAACGCTCGGCTCGGTCACGGTCATCTGCTCCGATAAAACTGGCACGCTGACCGAAAACCGCATGAGCGTGGTCGTGCTGGATGTTGCTGAACATGCCCTGGATTTGACCGAAGAAGTCGGACGCGACGGCACGCTTCACGCCACCCGTGGGCTGGGTGCGCCCGCCCAGTCATCTCTCTCGCTGGCAGCGATTGGCGGCGCGCTCTGCAATGACTCGCAACTGGTAGACACAGGTGATGACCGTTATCACACCATCGGCGACCCGACTGAGGGCGCAATGGTTGTCGCCGCCGCAAAGATGGGATATTGGAAATCGTCGCTCGACGCATCCTTCCCGCGCGCGGCTGAACTGCCATTCGACTCAGAACGCAAACGCATGACCACCGTCCATCACTTGGAACGCTACGACCCGACTGTTTTAGCAGGACTTGAAATTGGAGACCGCCGCTACATTGCCTTCACCAAAGGCAGTGTGGACGGACTGCTCGATGTCTGCTCGCAGATTTGGGTGGAGGGAAAAGCCCAGCCGCTCGACTCAGTTTGGAGGGCGAAAATGCTCGCGGCGAATGATCGCCTCGCCAAGAAAGGCATGCGCGTGCTCGGCGTCGCATTCCGCCTGATGGATTCCATCCCAGAGATCATCCAAACTGACTTGGAACAACAACTGACGCTCGTCGGCTTGTTCGGCATGATCGACCCGCCGCGCGCCGAAGTGAAGGATGCGGTGGCAACCTGCCGTGCCGCAGGCATCCGCCCCGTGATGATCACCGGCGACCACCCGCTGACCGCGATCGAGATTGCGCGCCAGTTGGGCATCACCGACAACGGACGCGCCTTGACTGGCGTCGAAATTGAAAAACTGACTTTTGATGAATTGAAAAACGTGGTGGAGGAAGTCAACGTCTTTGCCCGCGTTGCACCCGAACACAAGTTGAAGATCGTGCAGGCGTTGCAGGAAAAAGGTCACATCGTTTCGATGACAGGCGACGGCGTGAATGACGCGCCCGCCCTGCGCAAAGCCGACATCGGTGTGGCGATGGGCATCACTGGCACGGACGTTTCGAAGGAAGCCTCCGACCTGGTTTTACTCGACGATAATTTTGCGACCATCGTCGCATCCGTAAGAGAAGGTCGCACGATCTACGATAACATCCGCAAGTTCGTGCGCTTTAGCGTGGCTGGAAATATCGGCAAGGTGCTGGTCATGTTGATTGCGCCATTTTTGGGCAAGCCGCTTCCGCTGCTGCCTTTGCAATTGCTCTGGCTCAACCTGCTGACCGACGGCTTGCTCGGACTTGGCATGGGCGTGGAAAATCCTGAAGCCGACACGATGAAACGTCCCCCATTCTCGCCGAAGGAAGGCGTCTTCTCACGCGGCGCAGGTACACAAACCATTTGGGTTGGCGCATTGATCGGCGCTCTCGCCCTGGGACTCGGCTCGTGGTACTTCTTCACAGGTCGCCCCGAATGGCAAACGATGATCTTCACCTCTCTGGCGTTCATGCAGGTCTTTCAGGCGCTGGCTTCGCGCTCCACAAAAGAATCGTTATTCAAAATGGGCTTGTTGAGCAATCCATTATTGGCGGGTATGGCTTTGTTGGTGGTTGTTCTGCAACTCATGGTGCTGTACATCCCCGCGCTGGCAAATTTCTTTGAGGTTATTCCATTGAGCGGCTGTGACCTGTCCATTGCGGCGGCGACAGGCGTGATCGTGTTTGTGGTGATGGAGTTGGAGAAGTGGCTTAAGAGAAGTGAGAAGTAAAAAGTAAGAAGTGTTCAGTAATCAGAAACCCCGTCTCGTGATGAGGCGGGGTTTCTTGTTTTATTGCAGAAATTTAGTTTCCCGCTAACATAGAGGGGTATTGGAACGATCACCCGAGGGTCTGAATCTTTGATATGATTCCAGGCATGACTAAAACTGAAGAAACTGATGAATCCCAGGCTTCCATTTTATGCAGATCATGCGGGCTATGTTGTAGCGGACATTTATTTAGCTGGGCGAAACTCAGATCCAACGAGTTGACATCTGCTCGGGGTTTGGGACTCAATGTGTTTGGCTCCGAACCCAGTCAGCGCGGATTTAGCCAGCCGTGTCCGCTTTGGAAAGGCGAGTGTACGGTCTATACTTCTCCTCATTATCCACATGCCTGCGGCACATATAAATGTAAATTGCTCAAGGAAGTCCTTGACGAAACCATCCCGCTGCCCAATGCGCTGATCGTTATCAAGCAGACAAAAGAAATCATCGCCGAGTTGGAGATGTTTTTGCCCGTCTCACCGAATATTAGTTTTCGCGAGCGTCTGGTTGCACACATCGAATATTTGGAAGATACCGCAAAGCAAGAGAACGCAGATGTAGATTTTCAGCAAAGAGCAAATGAGTTATTGACCTATTACAAAAATTTTTTTGGCGTCAAAGACCTTGTTGATAAATTTGGGGAAAGATAGTTTTTTGGAAGATAGGTGTTGCAAATGGGCACGTCTCATGGCATGGACGGGTCGTGTCCGCATTGGCTTTGGGTGTAAAATCGCGCCATGTCTAACGAAAAAGAATACCTCCCAAAAATTGCAATGTCCATTGTTGCCCACCCTGACGATCAGGATTTTACCGTTGCTGGCACACTGGCGAAATGGGCGAAGGCAGGCTGCAAGGTTATCTCCGTGCTTATCACCAGCGGCGACTCAGGTTCGAATGATCTGGCTCATGATGCAGACCACAAACCCGTTCTGGCAAAAATACGCGAAGCCGAACAGCAAGCCGCAAACGCCGTGCTTGGAATTTCTGAAACTATTTTCCTGCATTATCCCGATGGAGAACTCGTCGCGAGCCTTGCCCTGCGAAAGGATTTGACTCGGCTCATCCGCATGTACAAGCCTGATGTAGTCGTCACTGGCGACCCTTCAAGCTGGTTCTACGGCAACGAATATATCAATCACCCCGATCATCGCGCCGCTGCCGAAGCTGCCACGTACGCGGTTTTTCCATCCGCTGGCACCAGGCTCATTTTCACCGACCTGCTCGAAGCGGGGTATGAACCGCACAACGTCAAACGGCTGTATATCCACGGCGCGGAAAAATCCGATACGTGGGTGGACATCCGCGAAACCATCGACATAAAAATCGAAGCTTTGAAGAAACATCTCAGCCAGTCTGATACCCACGAAGTGGACACATGGATGCGCGAATGGGCAAAAGAGGAAGGCAAGGAAAAAGGACTCGAATTTGCCGAAGCCTATCGCGTGATGATTTTGCAGAAAGACGAGGAAGAAAAATAATTTGGTCACCAAATGGGTTGATTGATGGCAATTTGTGTCTGTGTGAAGCGGATGATTTGAGAGCATCTCAAAAGTGTATAATGATTAGTGAATGTTCTGTCTCAAAAGAATGGCTTTTATGAAAAAGGAGAAAGATTATGAAACTCAGCGCGCGTAATGTGTTGAAGGGCAAAGTTGTGAAGGTCGTCAAAGGAGCGGTAAACTCTGAGGTGATCATCGAAATGCCCAGCGGCGAAAAACTTGTTTCCATTATTACCAATACCTCAGTCACCGCTCTAAAACTCAAAAAAGGCAAGGATGCTTACGCGGTTATTAAAGCATCCAACATCATGGTTGCCGTTGACGAATAAATGCACCGGGGTGTATTTCAACTGACACGAAACGCATCCTGATTGTTGTAACGACTTGAGAAACATCCGAAGCTGCTGGCTTTGGATGTTTCTGTTTAACTGAGACTCTTTCAGCGGGCTAAATAATGATACGGTTTTCTCAAAAAAGTAGATTGACAAGGAATTATTTTTATGGCGTACTTGGAACGCGAATTTCACGAATGGGCGAATTTCAGTATCATCTCAAAAAGTCGGGGTGAGTGAGACTTCCGAAGTCTCGAAGACTTCGGAAGTCTGATGTACGCCCCAAAATATTGACCAGATACAAATTTCACGAATTTTTTTGTGAAATTATTCGCGCTATTCGAAAATTCGCGCCATTCGTGTTAAAAGTATTTGACCCTCGAAAAGCTATGCAATTAATGATGAACCACCTTCGCGTTCTCACAACTTGGTGGTAAAGTGTTTCAAACCCTCAAAAAAACATAGGTGAAATCCATGTTGCAGAAAAATCCCGAACTGACCATCCCCGCCAACAACCCTTTCCAAAACGACCAATTGGAGCGCAACAAAGTTGCCGATAATTTAACTCTGCTGGTTCAATCCACCAACCAGCCATTTGTCATCAGCATTCAAGCGCCGTCGGGTTGGGGCAAATCCACGTTTATCAAAATGTGGAAGGCGCAATTGGAAACGCAAGGTCACATCTGCTTTTATTTCAACGCCTGGGAAAATGATTTTGTAGACGACCCGCTGATCGCCTTCATCGGCGAGATCAACAAAACCACGCTCGACAAAAGT
Organism: Candidatus Brevifilum fermentans; assembly: GCA_945877125.1. Classification (GTDB taxonomy): domain Bacteria; phylum Chloroflexota; class Anaerolineae; order Anaerolineales; family Villigracilaceae; genus Villigracilis. The sequence goes on from CAMCQT010000010.1 coordinate 13,293, forward strand.
CTCACGGCGCAATTCAACGCCCAGATCAAAAAACTACAAAACTTCGGCGGCAAGATCGTGCGGCGCGCACTTCCGCTCACCATTCAAATTGCCACCCAGGGACTGCTCGGACAGGACTCGATCAAGAAAGCCTCCGACATCCTTTTTGCCAGCGGCAGTGAAATTGCCAACTTCGCCTCCGAACTGGCAGAGGAAAAAATTCGGCAATACGAAAGCGACAAAAACGGGATTCAGGAATTCAGAAACGAATTGACCAAGTTCGTTAAATCCCTGTCCACGGGCGGCGGACGGCGAACCCCGGTCGTGTTCTTCATCGACGAACTGGATCGCTGCCGCCCCGATTTCACCGTTTTATTGTTGGAGCGCATCAAACAGGTTTTCAGCGTCGAAGGCATCGTCTTCGTCATCGGCACCGACCGCGCCGCGCTTGAGCAATCGGTCAAATCGGTGCATGGGTCAGAGATCGACAAAGACGGCTACCTCAGGCGCTTCATTGATTTCAGCGTCAACCTGCCCGAACCCACCGTCGAAAAATATTGCAAATTTCTTTTCGACCGCTTCAAACTTCAAGAGATATTTGCTAAACGCCGCAGCGGACGCGAAGAAAGCGAATCGCTGATGCGCGCCTTTGTCAGCCTCGCGAAAACCTATCATTTCAGCCTGCGCGTCATCGAACAATGCTTCACCGAAATCAACCTCGTCTTGCGGACGACTCCGCCCAACACACGCATGTTCCCATTGTTGCTTGCCCTGCTGGTGGCGATGAAAGCCCACAGCCCCGCCTCCTACACCCTTTTGCTGGGTGCGCTTTCAATGGCAGATATCCAGTCCCTGAGCGATGAACTCAAGCAGGAACTCGATATCAACGACCGCATTTACAAATGGACTCTCTCGCAGTTTGAGGCTTATCTCATCTACGGCTATCTGGAAACCGACGAAGCCAAAGCCGAAGCCATCACCGCACTAAAAGCCCTCGCTGTCAGCCAAAACCCAATGGAACGCAGCTACGCTCAACAGGCGCTGCGCTTCGTCGTCCAAATCCAAACGGACGCGTACTCCAGCGCCATTAAAAATCTTGTTTCGCAGATCAGCTTATTGCAAACTTTGTCGATTGTGGGGTAATTACGGCTTTCTCAAAGTAAATTGACCATTTTATAAGTTTATGGAAAAGGCTTAACGCGAATTACGCAAATTGGGCGAATTTCGCGAATGCGCAGAAATATTCGCGCTACACCTGCACTGGCGTGCGGCGCAAGTGTTCGCTTCATTCGCGCTATTCGCGTTAAAGATTTTCGGACTTTGAGAAAGCCGTAGTAGGGTAATGCGCCTGGCGATTGACCGCCCAATTAATATGCTAAAATCCCTTCATGCAATTTGAAGTATTCACACTCCTGCCCGAAGTATTTCCCTCCTATCTTGAAACCAGCATCATCAAACGCGCCCGCGAGCGGGGCTTGATTCACGTCCGCGTCCACAACATCCGCGACTACACCCACGACAAACATCACATGACCGACGACACCCCCTACGGCGGCGGCGGCGGAATGGTGATGAAGCCCGAGCCGATCTTTGAAGCCATTGAAACTGTTTTGGGATTAAATGCCGAGCCGACTCAACCCAAGCCTGAGTCAAACATCCCGATCATTATGCTAACCCCGCAGGGACGAGTCTTCAACCAAAGTATCGCCCAGGAACTATCTCAACACGAACACATTGTTTTGATCTGCGGACGTTACGAAGGCATCGACGAACGCATCCGCGAGCACCTTGTCACAGATGAAATCTCCATCGGCGATTACGTCCTGACCGGCGGCGAACTGCCCGCGTTGATTCTGATCGACGCCATCTCACGTTTCCTGCCCGATGTCCTCGGCGACCCCACCGGCGCACAGGACGACTCGCACGCCATGGGCTTGCTCGAATACCCGCACTACACCCGTCCGCCCGAATTCCGCGGCTGGAAAATCCCCGAAGTGCTGCTCTCCGGCGCGCACGCCAAAATAGACAAATGGCGCCGCGAACAGGCACTATTGCGTACATTCAAAAAACGCCCCGACATGCTGGAAAAAGCAGAACTGACAAAAGAAGATAAGAAGTTTCTTGAAAGGTTGAAGTCTGAAGTAAAAAGTGAGAAGTGATAGGTGAGAAGTAAAAAGTGAGCGGCGAGAGACAATCTTCAACCTGCAACCTTCAAACCTGCAACGTGTTATAACCCCGCACCCTCAGAGGAAATCATGGCAACAAGATTGAACTACGGCAAAACTTTCCTGCTTGGCTTTGGCTTTTTTGGATTAAGCGTGGTCTGGGGCGTGTATAACGCGTTTGTCCCCATCTTTCTTTCAGAAAAATTTCATCTTTCCCCGCTTGTCGTTGGCTTCTTTATGACGCTGGATAATATCGCCGCCTTGCTCATTCAACCGCCTGTCGGCGCATGGTCAGATAGATTACGCTCTCCTATGGGACGCCGCATCCCCTTCCTGTTGATCGGCGCACCCATCACGGGTGTTGCGTTTGGGTTGATTCCGCTGCCCGCTGTACTTCCCGTGTTCGTAGCCTGCACAAGCACCTTGTTATTAAGTGCCGCTTTTTGGCGCACGCCGGTCATTGCACTCATGCCAGATATTACGCCCTCCGAATTCCGCTCGCAGGCAAACGGTATCATCAATTTCATGGGCGGCATTGGCACCATCATCGCCCTGCAAACGGGCGGGTTGCTTTACAAAATGAATCCTGTTTTTCCCTTCTGGCTTGGCTCAGCACTTGTCATTCTCTCTGCGCTAGTCGTATATCTCTTCATTGAAGAACCGAAGGACTACGGACAGGCAGATCGCTCCGCGCAGCCAGGCATGATCGAAAGCCTGCGCGAGGTATTCAACAACGAAGATAAAAGCGGAGCCCGCATCCTCTTTGCTATCTTCTTCTGGTTCATCGGTTTCTCTGCCGTCGATACTTTCTTCACGCTGTATGCCAAGAATCACCTCGGCTTGCACGAAGGCGACGGCGCTACCTTGCTTTCTGTACTGCCGTTATTTTTTGTGCTGTTCGCCATCCCGTCCGGCTACATCGCCGGAAAAATCGGTCGCCGTCTCACGATCTCGATGGGGCTGGTCATCATTACCATCGTTTTAGTCTTGCTTTACATCACACCTGCCAGCGCCTTACTGACCGGCATTGCTCCGCTACCGTTGGTCGGTATTCCGCTCGTGGAAGGCGGCGCGCGTATGCTCACACTCGCGGGTGTTCTGCTTATCTTTGCAGGCGCGGGTTGGGCTTTCATCAACATCAACTCGCTACCCATGATCGTCGATCTCACCAGCGCGGCGCGCATCGGCACATTCACCGGCTTGTATTATTTGTTCTCCACGTTCTCAGCCATCATCGGACCCAATGTCAACGGGTGGGCGATTCAACTGGCGGGCAATAATTACAACATCATCATGTTGATCGCGCCCGGCTTCATGCTGATCGCGCTCTGGCTGATGCTCGGCGTGAAACACGGCGAGGCAACAGTGCAATGAAGAAGGATGAAGGATGAAGGATGAAAAAAAGTTTTTACTTCGTAACCTTTCTGCCCTTCGTGCTTATTCTTTCCGCCTGCGCGCAGGCGTCAGATTGTTTTCGCGAGGATGTCTTCTGTGCCGGCTTGGTGACGGATGTGCTCGGCATTGAAGACCACGGCATGAACCAGGATACATGGGCGGGATTGCAGGACGCAAAAGCCAGCGGAGTTGTTGACCGCGTTGAATATATTGAATCCAATGACACCCGCGATTACGAAAAGAATATCGCCTATTTTGCTGAACACGGCTACGATGTGATCGTCACCACGGGCGTAGGCATGAGCGATGAAACGCTGCGCGCCGCCGACCTGAAGCCTGATACTGTTTTCGTCGGCATTAATCAACCCTACGCAGAAGTGCGCCCGAACATCATCCCTGTCACATTTGCCGAAGACCAAATGGGATTCTTCGCCGGTGTGCTGGCGGTGCGTATCTCAAAAACTCAGGTCGTCGGCGGCGTGTGTGAGACCTCTGGCATCGATTCGATGTGGAGATACTGCGAGGGCTTTCGTGCAGGCGCGGCATTTGCCAATCAACAGACAGGTCAAAATGTAAATGTGCTGGTGACCTATCGCGAAAACGAAGACCGCGATAAGTTATTCATTGATGAAGCTTGGGGCTACGCCGCCGCACAGGGATTAATTCAACGTGGGGCAGATGTGATCTTCGCGGCAGGCGGAGCTACAGGTCAGGGTGCACTGCGAGCCGCATCTGACGCGCAGGTGAATGCCATTGGAACAGAACGCGACCAGGGCGAGGCTTTGGCAGAATCAGGTTCAGGTGTAGTTACTTCTATTTTGGGGAGTGCCAGTTTCGAGGTGCAGAATGTTTTGCGCCTGCTTAGGGATGGAAATATCTATCAGACGAGATTGAGTCAAATTAAGTATGTGCCGCTTAATCAGAAATTCCCAGAAAATTTGACGCAGGAAATGGATACCCTGCTTTTGGCGCTCTGGATTGGGGAAATTAAAACGGGCGTGACCTTTGAAAAGCCGTGAAGTTGTTCAGGCTTGCACAATAAAAAAATCAGACGTATACTTGCAAAGTCGTAAGGCTCTGCTGATATTGGCAGAACGCCGTAAAACCCTTACTCTTCTAGGAGAAGAAAAAAATGAAAAAGCTTTACTTTGTTATGGCTCTGTTGATTGTCGTTTCGATGATCCTCACAGCTTGTGGCGCCAGTGCGCCCACTGCCGCAGATTGTACGAAGAAAGAAGTTTTTTGTGTTGGTCTCGTGACTGATGTAGGCAAAGTCAACGATAAATCCTTCAACCAGTCTGCATGGGAAGGCGTTCAAAAGGCTATGGCTGATAAAAATGCCGATGTTGTCCAATTTATCGAAACAGCCGATGCCAAAGATTACGCCAAGAATATTGCCCAATTTGGTGATGCTGGCTATGATGTGATCGTGACCGTAGGTTTCGGTCTCGGTGAAGCTACTGCCGCCGCTGCTCTGACATACCCCGACATCAAGTTCGTCGGCGTGGATCAGTTCCAGGCTTGGCCTTACACCGACGACGCCGCTGACGATGTCGCTAACTTGACTGGTTTGAACTTCCCCGAAGATCAAGCCGGTTTCCTCGTTGGCGCACTCGCTGCGATGATGTCTGAGAGCCATGTCATTGGTGCCGTTTGCGGTACCGATGTGGTTCCTCCAGTTTGGCGCTATGGTGAAGGCTACAAAGCCGGTGCCGCTTATGCCGATGGCATGAACACCACCACCACCGAAGTTCAGGTTGTTTACCACAGTGATGTGGGTTTCGATAAGACTTTCACCGATCCCGAATGGGGTGCTCAGACCGCCAAAGCCATGATGGACAACGGCGCTGATGCAGTCTTCGGTTGCGGTGGTTTGACCGGTAACGGTGCCATCACCGCCGCCGCTCAGGCTGGCAAGTACGCCATTGGCGTGGATGCCGACCAATTCCTGACCCTGCCCGAAGCCGCTCCTCGTATGCTCTCCAGCGCGATGAAACTCATCGTCCCTGGTGTTGCTGAATTGATCGCCATGGCCAAAGATGGTTCAATTGAGTCCGGTAACTTCGTTGGTTCCGCTGGTTATGCTCCTTTCCACGATCTTGATGGCAGCGTTTCCGCCGAAGTCAAGGCTGCGATGGAAGCAATCAATACTGGCTTGCTCGATGGCACCATCACAACTGGTGTTTCTCCTGCCAAACCGTAAGTTTTAGTTCTACCTGTAATAAGAAGGGAAAGAGGTTTATGCCTCTTTCCCTTTTGTTTTTAATGGGTGTGCGTTTATTTTACGGGGGCGTGAATATATCCGCTGCCTTGCCGCGCATGGTAAGATAAAAGAAAACTCTTAATTTTTTGGAGGTTTCACCATGCGTAAGTGGCTTTTGGCTTTTGTAATGGGGGCGTTGTTTATATTTCCATCTTTTGCGTTTGCACAGAATCAGGTCTCAATCGAATCTGTTAATGTAAGTTTGTGGCCTGAGTATGATAAAGCAGAAATGCTTGTGATCAACTATATTACACTTTCTGCAGATACTGAATTCCCTGTGCAATTGGATGTGCGCATTTCGGCAGATTCGGCTTTGCATACGGTTGCAGTTGGTGAATCCAGCGAGGGCGTTACAGATCAGGGTGTTGATTACACAACGAAAAAGGATGGCGAGTGGCTTGTGGTTTCAATTAATGCAACAGGCCCATCCATCCAAGTTGAATATTATGATCCCAACTTGACGAAAAAAGACGATGGACTGCGTTCCTATTCTTATCGTTGGCTAAGTGATTATGATGTGACGGATTTTGTCGCTGTTTTTCAGCAGCCGTTTGATGCAACAGGGTTCAAGTCATCTTTGCCGTTGCAAGACGATGGCGTTCATCCTGATAATTTGCAATATTATTTTTCCGATGCCGGAACTGTCCCTGCGGGCAAGGCGTTTGCCTTTGACGTAAGTTATCAGAAGCCGACAGACACACTGAGCATTTCGCGCCTTGATATTCAACCTGTGACTGTGGATGAAAACACACCCGGCCGCGTGTCGTTGATCAATTACCTGCCTTATATTATTGGTGGGTTCGGTGTGGTTTTGATCGTGGGCGGGCTTGTCTATTACCGTCAGTCTGGACGCGCCAGTTCGAAGAAATCTCGCCGCAGACATCCTGCGCACGCGGATGGTGAAGAAAGCGCAAGCGATGTGTATTGTGCCCAATGTGGTACGCGCGCCCGCAGCGGAGATCGTTTCTGCCGTACTTGTGGGTCACGCATCAGGCAATCTGATGATTCGTAGGGTGGGTTTGTAATCCGCCAATTTCCGCAAGAATCAAACGTCCCGCAGATTTTTCTTGAATCTGCGGGACGTTTCTGTTTAATTATTTAGCTGACCATCTGGCGTAAACCGCCTGCGAGAGCAACCGGTTGGCGCTTGTCTCGCGGGTGACCAGTTCGCCGCTGTCCATATTTCCATTATATTTTTTCATCATCTCATCCAGCGCCTGCGCCACGTGGATGGCAGATGCGCGCACTGCGTACAAGGTGGCAATTAGAAAAAGTGGATTTTCGCTCATGCATGCGCGGCAGATCTCAAATAAATTCGGAAGCGATTTGTAAACTTCCCAAACTTCGCCTTTGGGCCCACGTCCAAATTTGGGCGGGTCAAGGATGATGCCGTCGTATTTTGTGCCGCGCTTTTCCTCGCGCTGCATGTATTTGATCGCATCTTCCACGATCCAGCGGATGGGCTTTTCGTTCAAGCCGGATAGTATCTGATTCTCACGCGCCCACCCGACAGACTTTTTGGATGCGTCTACATGAGTCACTTGTGCGCCTGCCGCCGCCGCCGCAAGCGACGCCAGACCTGTGTAGCCAAATAGGTTGAGAACTCTCACGGGGCGATTCGCTTTTTGGATGAGACCCGCCATAAAGTCCCAGTGAGATGCGACTTCGGGAAAGACTCCCAGGTGGCGGCCGGGCGTCGTCATCACTTCAAATTTTAATTCCCTCACCCCTTGCCCCTCTCCCTTAGGGAGAGGGGTTGGGGTGAGGGTGAGCGGATAACTCATCTCCCATTTATTAGGTAATTTCTTTTTCTCCATCCAATGCCCGCCGCTTTCTTCGGCTGTGGGTTGAAAGACGGCATGGGCGGCGTCCCAATCTTTTTGGGGCAGGGCACGGCTCCACATGGCTTGTGATTCGGGTCGCGCGAAAATGTATTTTCCAAAGCGTTCAAGTTTTAGTCCATCGCCTGAATCGATCAATTCATAATCTTTCCAGTTTTTGGTTTCAAGCAGGGTGTAAGTGGGGGAGTTTTGCATTGTGTTTTGTATTTTTCCTTCATCTTCTTTGTTTTGAATACGGTAGTACTTAAGATGGTAATGAAGTGACCACGGTTTTTACTTGATTTTTGTTCATAAACCTGTATAATGTGGTAAGAAGTGGTAGAAAATGGTAGACGAGCGCCGGTGCATCCGGCGTTCGTCGCATTAAAAGGATAAGTAGCACAAATGTTCTTAGGTCAATTCCAACACAATCTCGATGATAAGGGCCGCCTGATGATTCCGGCGCGCTTTCGTGATCTGTTGGAAGGTGGCGCTTTCATCACACAAGGCTTTGATAAATGCCTGATGGTGATGACAGAATCTTATTTCCAACAGGTTTACGATCGCATTGAAGCAATGAACCTCACTGACCCAACCGCGCGTCTTTTGCGCCGCTTGATTTTATCAAATGCCTATCCCGTTGAAGTGGATAAAGTTGGACGCATCGTTGTTCCGCAAAATCTGCGCACTTTCCTCGGTATCGAAAACGGCGAGTTGATTGTGGCAGGTCAAGGCGAATACTTTGAAGTATGGACGCCTGCCCTGTGGAGCGAACAAATGGCTCAATTGCAGGATACAGAAGCCAACATTCAACGCTTCTCGGCGCTTGATCTTTCCAAACCAGTCAACCAGCTAATTAGCTGAGCAGTCAACTAGTTATGCAACACATACCTGTACTTTACAAAGAGATTATACACGCACTGCAACCTCAACGCGGTGGTCGTTATGTAGATGGCACTCTGGGCGCGGGCGGTCACGCTCGCGGGATCTTGGAGGCTTGCTCGCCAGATGGGCAATTGTTGGGTCTGGATGTTGACCCGCAAGCGCTGGCGCTTTCTCGTGAGACCTTGGCTCCTTACGAAGAGCGCGCACATCTCGTGCAAGCCTCCTACATCACCCTCACAAAACAACTTGCCGCATTGCACTGGGATGCAGTCGACGGCATTGTGCTTGACCTTGGTGCGTCGTCCATGCAGTTTGACAACGCCGAGCGCGGATTTTCGTTCATGCAGGATGGCCCGCTGGATATGCGTTTTGGTCCACAGGCGTTTCAAAGCGCAGAGGACATTGTCAATACCTTTGATCAAAAAGACCTCGCTGATTTGATCTTCCGCTACGGCGAAGACCGCGACTCAAGAAAGATCGCGCGCGCCATTGTGATGAGTAGACCGCTTCGCACTACCCGTGAGCTGGTTGCCGCCATTGAGAGTGCATCTCCCCGACGAGGCGACCGCGTTCACCCTGCTACGCAGACTTTTCAGGCATTACGCATCGCCGTCAACGAGGAACTCTCATCAGTGGAGAGTGTGCTTCCGCAGGCAGTATCCAGCCTAAAGCCAGGTGGAAGATGCGCGGTAATTTCGTTCCACTCGCTGGAAGACCGCATCGTCAAGGAATTCTTCCGCGAACAAAGCAAGGATATTTTTAATCCGCCTTACGAAAGAATTTATGAAGAAGAACGTAAGGCTCTTGTAAAACTAATCACAAAAAAGCCGATTGTGGCGTCTGATGAAGAAATAAAAGATAACCCGCGAGCGCGCAGTGCAAAACTTAGAGTTGTAGAAAAAATCTAAAAAGTAATGTCGTTGCGAGGAGGGTACTTGCCCTTTCCGACGAAGCAATCTCCTCATTGTGCTGGAGATTGCTTCGGGCAAAAAGCAAGAGCGCCCTCGCAATGACATGCTAAGCAGAAAAAACTATGAACATACAAAACGTAAACCACCTAATGCACGCTTATAAAATTGCTCCCTGGCGGGTTCAACGCCAGTGGATCGGTAACGTGTTGCTTGCGGTGGTTGCGCTTGCAATGGTCGCCACACTTTATTTGGATGTAACTTCGCAAGCCGCCATTGCCGGGCGTGAGATTCAAGACCTGACGGCTTCGATCTCTGCCAGCCAGCAGGTGAGCGCAGACTTGCAAACTCAACTCGCTTCGTTAACTTCTGCGCGTGTGATGGAACAACGCGCTCACGATCTTGGCTTCCGCCCGATGGAAAACGGGGAAGCGGAATATCTTGTTGTGCCCGGCTACTCTGTGCTCGAACCCGATATTCTATCTTCTGCGCCTCTTTTACAATTAAGCGCGCTGACCATTCCGCCCGAATATAATGAATCCTTGTTGGATTGGATGGATAAAAAGATCGTGAACTCTGCGCGAGGAGCTCAATGAGACAGCAATATGCGCGTCGTACACAGGTATTGACCAGTGCCATGGCGCTCATTGCGCTTGCCATCATTGTGCAGATGACGCGCATTCAGAACAGCCCCGAAGCTGCCATCTTCCGCCAGCAGGCTTCGAATTACGCCTACGAACTGCGGACGTTCTATCCTGACCGCGGTGAGATTTACGACCGAAATGGTCACCTGCTCGCAGGCAATAAATCCGTTTACGAAATCGGCGTGGATTTGAACATTGTGAAAGACCCGAATGCCATTGCCGCCGCTGTCAGCGTGGAACTTGGGAAAGATTATTCGCAGGTGTTGGATTCCATCCAAAATCCGCCTGAGGGCGTCTCCTATATTGTGTTGTCAGATTTTGTTGACGTACAGCACGCAGTCAGGCTTCAGGAATTGAAGAAGACATTGGAAAAGCAGGCCGCGGAAGGTGTGCGCGGCGGGCTGTTCGGCTTGGAGTTTAAATCCCATCCGCAGCGCAGTTATCCTGAAAATTCACTGGCTTCAAATATTATTGGTTTTGTCAGCCGCGAGGGGCGCGGTTACTTTGGTATTGAAGAAAAATACGATACTTTGCTGGCGGGTAATCCCGTGCAGACGCTTGTTCCCACAGACCCGAACAAGGCTTTCGAAATTCCGCGTGTGCTGAATGGAACCACGCTTGTTCTCACGGTCAACCGTGATCTGCAATCTTCTGCTGAACAAATCCTGGATGAAGCCCTCACCACCTACGGCGCGGATAATGGCACGATCGTCATCATGGATCCGCGTAACGGTGAGTTGCTTGCCATGGCCGTCACGCCGCGCATGGACTTGAATGAATTTTGGAACTACGGCACGATCTACCATAATGCCACTGAATTTAATCCAGCTATCTCTATGCCCTACGAACCCGGCTCTGTGACCAAAATTCTCACCATGGCCGCCGCGTTGGATAGCGGAACGGTTACACCTGACACAACTTATCTGGATACTGGTTCCATCCTTGTGGGTGGCGCAAACATCCAAAACTGGGATCAGGCGCCGTGGGGCATTCAGGATATGACCGGTTGTTTACAGCACTCGCTCAACGTGTGTATGGCTACTTTGTCCACGAAAATGGGCGCTGGCACTTTTTATAGTTACATGGATAACTTTGGACTGGGACATCTCACAGGCGTGGATATGGCCGGGGAAGCAGCAGGCAGGCTCAAGCTGCCGGGTGATGCGGATTGGTATCCTGTTGACCTCGGCACCAATGCCTTCGGTCAGGGTGTATCCGCGACCCCGATTCAGATTATGATGGCCGCATCATCCATTGCAAACCACGGACGCACCGTTACGCCGCACGCGCTTTATGCAATGGTGCGCGACGGACGCCAATACGATGTGCCCGCGCAGTTCGCCGGTTCGCCCGTCACTCAGCAAACCGCCGACATGCTTTCGGGTATGCTCGCCGTCTCGCTCGAATCTGAAGGCTCGCTCGCGCTGGTTCCCGGCTATCGCATTGCAGGCAAAACAGGCACCGCGCAAATTCCTGTGGACGGGTTTTACGACAGCACGCAAACCAACGCCTCCTTCATCGGCTGGGGACCCGTTGACGACCCGCAGTTTATGATCTATGTTTGGCTTGAACGACCTTCCGCATCCATTTGGGGTTCTGAAACCGCCGCCCCTGTTTTTGGTCAAATGGCAGAAAAGACCATCATCCTTTTGGATATTCCGCCCGATAATATTCGACAACAACTTGTAGCAAAATAACATGCTCACATTAGCAGACGCCCTTGAAGCCATCACCTCGGTTCGCTTTGCGAACGCCGCCGCAGTCATCACCGAAGCGGCGATAGACTCGCGTCAGGTGATTCCCGACTCGCTCTTCGTGGCAATTCCCGGCGAAAACGTGGACGGACATGACTTCATTGCGGATGCTTTCAAGAGGGGGGCGTCTTTTGCTTTAACTCAGATGGAAATGCCCGCGCCCTTCCGCACCCTCGACCTGCGTGCCGCGCAAAGCTTATCGGCAGAATCTACCCTTGACCTTTCTGCTCCCCTCTGCTTGCGTGTGGATAATACGGTTGCCGCATTGCAACAGATCGCGCGTTTCTGGCGCCGCAAATTGAATTTGCGCGTGATCGGCATAACGGGCAGCGTGGGCAAATCAACGACAAAAGAAATGATTGCCGAAGTGCTTGGCACACGCTATCGCACATTGCGCAGCCCCGGCAACTTGAACAATGAAATTGGCTTGCCGCTCACCATCTTGCGGCTTACCCCTGACCACGAGCGCGCCGTTTTGGAAATGGGATTTTACGTCCCCGGCGAAATTCAATTCCTGTGCGATATTGCCCAGCCTGCCATTGGTGTGGTGACCAATATTGGCACAGTCCATGCCGAACGCGCCGGTTCACAGGAAGCCATTGCCCGCGGCAAAAGTGAACTGATTCAGTCTCTGCCGTCTGACGGCGTTGCCATTTTGAATTTTGACGATCCCTGGGTTCGTCGCATGGAAGAGAAATCCAAGGCGCGCGTTTTTTTCTACGGGCTTTCACACGAAGCCGACCTGTGGGCCGACCAGATCGAAGGACTCGGACTTGACGGTATTCGCTTCCGCCTGCACTACAAAGGCGAAACGATTCATTCGCATGTGCCTATGATCGGGCGGCACTCGGTACACACTGCTTTGCGTGCCGCCGCAGTTGCCCTCAACGACGGCTTGACCTGGCAGGAAATTTTTGAAGGTCTCTCACGCGGACACACCCAATTACGTCTCGTCGCCGTCCGCAGTAAAACAGGCGCGTTGATTTTGGACGACACTTATAACGCCTCACCCGAATCCATGCTGGCTGCGCTCAATCTGCTTGACGAAATGGACGGACGCAAGATCGCTGTTTTGGGTGACATGCTTGAGTTGGGTCAATACGAAAAACAAGGACACGAGATCGTCGGGCTGCGTGCCGCACAAGTTGCAAAGACCCTGCTCACGCTGGGACCGCGCGCGCACATGTTTGCAGATGCCGCCCGCCGCGCGGGTATGAAATCTTCGCATATTTTGGAGTTCGAACAGCCTGAGCCGATCATCGACTGGCTGAATAAAAACCTGACATCAAGCGATGCCGTGTTGATCAAAGGCTCGCATGGGCTACGCATGGACCGCATCACCGCCGCGCTGGAGATTCAATCGTGAGACAAATTGCCCTTTCACTCAGCCTTTCGGGTCTCACCTTTTTGATGACCGTAATTTGGGGCGGACCTCTGCTGCGGATTTTGCGTTATTACAAAATTGGCAAGATCATCCGCGTTGAAGAACCCGGTCATCATGGCGTGAAGATGGGTACGCCCACCATGGGCGGCGTGATGTTCATTTTGCCGGTGTTATTGTTTAGTGGATTGCTCAATGCCGTGGCGTTGATCGGCGTCACCTCCAGCGGAGTGGGGCGCTCGGTGCTTGTGCCAATGGCCGTTATGCTGGGCTATGCCATTCTCGGCGCTTTGGATGACTGGGAAGGAATCCACGGAAAACGCAAAGGCGACGGTATGCGCGCCCGCACGAAGTTTTTATTTCAGGTGATTCTTGCGCTGGTGACGGCTTACGTTTTGAAATACAAAATGGATGTGCCAGACCTTTATTTCCCTGGTCTGTTTTTTGAAATTGAACTGGGCTGGCTGTACGTGCCGATTGCGGCTTTCATCATCGTTGCCGAATCCAATGCGATCAACTTCACAGATGGGTTGGATGGGCTGGCAGGCTTGATCGCCGCCACAGCCATCGCCGCTTTTGGCGGCATTGCCCTGGTTCAGGAACAGATTTACCTTGCGCGCTTTTGTTTTATTCTGTTTGGCGCGCTCTTTGGCTTTTTGTGGTTTAACGTGCATCCCGCAGAATTATTCATGGGTGACACGGGTTCGCTTTCGCTTGGCGCAGTACTGGCAGTTGTTGCCTTGCTGACCGGTCAGTGGCCGATGCTGTTGGTGATCGGCATTATTCCGCTCAGTGAAATGTTGAGCGTGGTGATTCAGATCGGCTATTTCAAGCTGACGAAAGGCAAGCGCTTTTTCAAAATGGCGCCGATCCATTTGCACTTTGAATTACTCGGCTGGAGCGAAACACAGGTCGTCCAACGTTTCTGGCTGATCGGGCTGATGGCAGCGTTGATCGGAATAGGATTGTCGCAAGTTTAGGAAATAGGTAATTAGGTGAATAGGGAATAGGTTTCCCAACCTGTAACCTTTCAACCTTCAAACAATTATGAAAAACTGGAACAACACTCACACCCTCATCCTCGGCGCAGCAAGACAAGGCATAGCCCTTGCCCGCTGGCTCTCACGTCACGGTTCACATGTGACCCTGAGTGATTCGCGCAGTTTGGATGAACTTGCTTCTGCCCGCGCCTCTCTCGCCGATACAGATGTGGAATGGGCTGTGGGTGGGCATCCGCTGGAATTGTTGAACAAGACCGATGTGCTTTGCCTTTCTGGCGGCGTCCCGTTGACCTTGCCCATCGTGCAGGAAGCCGTCAAGCGTGGCATCCCACTTTCAAACGACACGCAAATTTTTATGGAAGTGGCACCCTGCAAAACCATCGGCATCACAGGCTCGGCGGGCAAGACCACGACCACGACGTTGGTGGGGAGGATGGCGAGAAAGGCAAAGGATGAAGGCGGAAGGATGAAGGATGAAGAGAGCGACAAGTCATCTGTTATTCATCCTTCATCCTTCATAATTCATCCTTCGGTTTTCGTCGGCGGCAACATCGGTGACCCGCTCATCAACTACGTTGACGATATGACGGAAAACGATCTGGCGATTTTGGAGATTTCATCTTTCCAATTGGAGCAGATGACCATCTCACCAAATATCGCGGCGATTCTAAATATCACGCCCAATCATTTGGATCGTCACGGTACGATGGATGCGTACACTGCGGCGAAGGCGCGCATTTTGGAATTTCAGACTGAAAAAGATACCGCCATCCTCGGTCACGATGACAAGGGTGCGTGGGATTTGCGGAACAAAGTGAAAGGCAAACTGCTGACATTTAGTTTGCAGGATTTGGATCAAGGCTTAAGCGGCGCGTATCTTCATGATGGATTGTTGAACTTGCGCGACGGCAATGCATATCTGCCTTTGATGTTGCGCGAGAAAATCAAATTGCCCGGCGACCACAATGTAGCCAACGTGCTTGCGGCTTTCACCATCGGTCACGCGGCTGGATTTAAGTTGGATGACATGCTCGAAACCGTAGAAGAATTCCGCGGTGTGCCGCACAGGCTGGAACTCGTCCGCGAGTTGAACGGCGTGCGCTGGTACAACGGCTCGATTGCGACTGCGCCAGAACGAAGCATGGCAGATATTCATGCGTTTACTGAGCCGATTGTGTTGATGCTTGGCGGACGTGACAAGGATTTACCCTGGGATGGAATCGCTAAACTGATTCACGAACGCGTGGATCATGTGGTGCTTTTTGGTGAGGCGGCAGAACTGATTCAGAAAGCCGTATCAGCTGTCAGCGGAGAGCGAAGCGTTGATCTTCATCGCGCAAAGAATCTTAAAGAGGCAGTCGCTATCGCCGCAGAAGTTGCCACGGTGGGAGACATCGTCCTGTTTTCACCAGGCGGCACGAGTTATGACGAGTTCAAAGATTTTGAAGAGAGAGGAGAAACCTTTAGAAAATGGGTACTGGAACTTTCGTAACCGAACGACCTTATAAATTGCCCAGATTCACGGGCGGCTTCGACATGCCTTTGCTGGTGGTGGTTGTGGCATTGATCGTGTTTGGGCTGGCGATGTTGTATTCTTCCTCATGGGATTTCTCGCTCGGCGCGTATGGCGATGCGATGTATATGTTCAATCGTCAAATCAGCTGGCTTGGGCTTGGCTTGGCAGCCGCGCTGGCTCTTGCATTTTTTGATTATCACAACTGGCGCACATTCGTTGTGCCTGCCATGGGCTTGACCATTATTTTGTTGGTCACCGTTTTGTTGATGAACGGCATTCGCTTCGGCGCGAAACGCGCCATCCTCGGCGGTTCGGTTCAGCCTTCTGAATTGGCGAAGCTGGTTTCGATCCTTTATCTCAGCGTTTGGTTGTATGCCAAGCGCGAGTACCTGCACGACCTTTCTCTCGGATTGGTTCCGCTGGGCGTGATTTTGGGTATCGTCGGCGGCTTGATCTACCAACAACCTGACCTGAGCGCCGCTGCGACAGTTCTCATGCTAGGCGGTTTGCTCTTCTTCCTTGCAGGCGGTGATTTGAAACAGATCGGCGTTTTGCTGATCGTTGCTGTGCTTGCCGCGTGGTTGGTCGCATCCATTAGTTTGACTGGTCAGCAGCGCGTATCAGATTTTGTCGCGGGTATCAAAGACCCGTTGCAGGCTTCGTATCACGTGCGCCGCTCGTTTGAAGCCATCGTCAACGGCGGATGGTTCGGCGCGGGGTTGGGTCAATCGCAATCCAAACTCACGGGGTTGCCTGTGCCGCCAACCGATAGTGTCTTCGCGGTAGTCGTCGAAGAACTCGGCTGGTTCGGCGCAGTTGGCTTGATCGGTTTATATGGTTTTCTCGTCTGGCGCGGATTGGTCATTGCGCGCCGCGCGCCCGATATGCTCGGCACGCTCCTCGCTTCGGGTCTTGCCATGTGGATCGCTTTTGAGGCGTTGGTCAATATGGCGGTCATGGTCGGACTCCTGCCGTTTGCAGGAAACGCGTTACCCTTTATCAGCGCGGGCGGCTCCAATTTAGTTGCCACACTTGCCGCGCTCGGCATTCTTTTTAATATTTCCCGCCAAAGAGGCGAAGGTACAATTTCAGATGACGAATGGAGGTCTTATAGTGCGGTTGCTAATTTGCGCGGGTGGAACGGGCGGCGGGGTTTATCCCGCGCTCGCCGTTCTCGAAGCGTTGAAAAAGTTGCTAGTTGAAGGTGAAAAAGTTGCAGGTTTGCAGGTTACAGGTTTAAAGGTTAATAACCTTCCAACCTTCCAACCTTCCAACCTTGAATCTTCATCCTTCATCTTTCATCCTTCATCCTTTCAAACCCTCTGGGTTGGCGGTGAAGGCGGCATGGAAGAGGAACTCGTGAATCGCGCGGGCATCTCTTATCGTTCCATACCTGCGGCGGGTGTGCATGGCGTTGGCTTGCACGCGCTGCCCGGCAACATCGCAAAACTCACGCGCGGTGTGCTGGCTTCGCGCCGCATTTTGCGCGAGTTCAAACCCGATGTGCTTTTCTTCACTGGCGGCTTCGTCGCCGCGCCCATGGCTTTGGCTGGCTCAAATATTCCAACCGTATTGTATGTGCCCGATATTGAGCCCGGTCTCGCGCTCAAATTCCTCTCCCGCTTTGCAGATGTCGTCACTGTGACCGCTTCTGACTCAAGAAGATATTTTTCACGCCCCGAGCGAGTCAAACTCACAGGCTATCCGCTTCGCTCCGACCTTTCAAATTGGTCCCGCGAAAAAGCATTTTCTCACTTTGGGTTGGACGCTTCACTTCCAGTCCTGCTCATCACCGGCGGAAGCAAAGGCGCGCGCTCGATCAACATGGCAGTCTTGAAGCATCTCATCGAACTGCTGGGTGTTGCACAAGTTATTCACATCACAGGTTCTCTCGATTGGCCCGTGGTCGAGAAAGCCGCACAAGAATTACCCGCGGAATTAAAGTCTCGTTATCATGCCATGCCATATTTGCACGAAATGGGCGCCGCACTCGCCGCCGCAGATTTAGTCCTCTCGCGTGCGGGCGCGTCTACCCTGGGCGAATATCCGCTGTTTGGTTTACCTGCCGTGCTCGTACCGTATCCGTATGCCTGGCGCTATCAAAAAGTAAATGCCGATTTCCTTGCCGAACACAATGCAGCAATTATCTTGCAGGACGAATTATTGAACGATAAACTTTTAAGCATTCTGAAAGACCTGCTCTTGAACAAACATAAACTTGAAGCCATGCGTGCCGCAGCCAAAAAATTATCACACCCCAACGCGGCATCCGTTATCGCCAGTCAATTGCTTGAACTGGCCGGAGGACGGCCCTCATGATGAGTATTATTTACCTCTTTTGGATGTATGTCCTGCTATTTGCTATTATCGGCGCCATGCGCGGGTGGGCAAAGGAATTGATGGTTTCGTTCAGCGTGGTCACTGCGCTGGCAGTCAATATGCTGCTGGAAAAATATATTCCCCTTGTGCGCGATCTCGTGAGACCTGGCGAGCAGCCGACGCAAGATGCCCTCATCGCAGAGTTTTGGATTCGTACCCTGGTTTTGATCGCGCTGGTTTACTTTGGTTATCAAACGGTATCCATTTCGCGCTTTGCATCCAAAGCGATGCGTGAGCGGTTGCAAGACTCGCTTTTTGGCGCGGTGCTGGGTGGTTTTAATGGCTATTTGGTTGCAGGTTCTGTTCTTTACTACAATCATATGGGAAACTATCCCTTTCCTACTGTTGTCAGCCGTGCCGCAGACCCAGTCCTTGCCCAGTCAATTGAAAATATGATGAAATACATGCCGCCGCAATTCCTCGGCGAACCCGGCATTTACTTTGCCGTCATCATTATTTTGATCTTTATTATTGTGGTGTACATCTAGTATTAATTTGGAGTGTGACAGCTTGCTGTCACATGCAGGAGCAAGCTCCTGTACTCCAGAGGAACCAACTATCATGAAACGTGTTCATTTCATCGGCATCGGAGGTTCGGGACTTTCTGCCATCGCGCGCCTGCTCAAAGAGAGCGGCTACGAGGTGACAGGTTCTGACCGCACGCTTTCACAGTTTGCGATTGATCTTCAAAGTGACGGAGTTGCCATCTATATCGGACATCATCCGCGGAACGTGGCGGGCGCAGATATTATCATCCGCTCCTCGGCTATCGCAGACGACAATCCCGAAGTGATCGCCGCCAGACTGGAAGGCATCCCAGTTTACAAGCGCGCCGATTTCCTCGGTCAATTGATGGCAGATAAGACCGGCATTGCGGTTGCAGGTACACACGGCAAGACCACCACCACCGCCATGATCGCGTGGACTTTGTATGCGATGCAGCGCGACCCATCTTTTATTGTGGGCGGCACGTTGAATAATTTGAAAGTTAATGCGCGCGCCGGCAAAGGCAATCCCTTTGTGATCGAAGCGGATGAATATGACCGCATGTTCCTCGGACTCAAGCCGCAGATTGAAGTGGTCACCAATCTGGAGCATGACCACCCCGATTGTTACCCGACTTTTGACGACATGTACTCTGCCTTCCAAAGTTTTGTAGACCTGCTTCCGCAGGATGGCACGTTGATTGTCTGCGCGGAAGATGAAGGCGCGGTCTCCTTATTATCCTATGCGCGTCGCAAAGGAATCAGCGTTATCTCCTACGGCGTACAAAGCGAGCGGACCATCAACAGTCCGCAGTGGATGCAGGCTCGCACCCCTAAACCCAATCAACGCGGCGGCTTTGATTTTTCCGCAATGACCAACATGGGCACGGCGGCGGCTACTGTAGTGAATGTCTCTTTGCAAGTGCCTGGTGAGCATAATGTCCGCAATGCGCTTGCCACCCTGGCGGTCATCGCCACGCTGGGACTTCCGCTGCAAGAGGCGGCAGATGCCTTGGGCGAGTTCACAGGCACGGGGCGTCGTTTTGAAGTGCGCGGCGAGCGCAAAGGCGTGACCGTAATTGATGATTACGCCCATCATCCAACTGAGATCCGCGCCACGCTGGCTGGCGCAAAGGCACGTTATCCAGGTCATCGCATTTGGGCGGTCTGGCAGCCTCACACATATTCACGCACGCAAACTTTATTTTTTGAATTCTCGCGCGCCTTTGGCGATGCGGATGAAGTGCTGGTCACTGAAATTTATGCCTCACGCGAAGCCAAACAGGATTTCTCTTCGGCGGAAGTGGTAAGTTCCATGCCTCATTCATCTGCGCGCTACACTGGCTCGCTGGAAGATACGACAAAATATTTGTTGAAGCATTTGCACTCTGGTGACGTCCTGCTTGTCCTTTCTGCAGGTGATGCAGACCAGATCAGTACGGAAGTGTTGAAGAGGTTATAGAGGTAATGTCATGCTTGAAGAGAAAGCAAAGCAAACGATCCGAACTGAGGTCATCGCTCTGCCGCCTTTAAGAATGGTGCTTGTCCATGCAAAAGATGAACATTTGAACAAGGCAGCTTTGCAGTCTGCGATCAGAAAAATTTTGGTGATCCCTAAAACACAGGAAGAACAGATCAACGTGCAATCATTGAAAAAGTTGATCAAACATTTAGAGAAGAAACCGTAATATGAGAGATATATAATGACGACACCCGCCCGCTTTATTGATGTGATGCGCCTCAAGTTTGGCGCCGCAGTGCAAGAGAATGTTTCCCTTGCGCCGTACACATCCGCGCGGATTGGGGGGGCGGCCGATGTTTTTGTGAAGGTCAAGTCTGCGGATGAGTTGGCGGGTGCGATGAAGATCATCTGGGATTACGGGATGCCGTTTCATATTTTGGGCGGCGGCTCGAATATGCTGGTCAGCGATAAAGGCGTGCGCGGCGTGGTGGTTTTGAATCGGGCGAAGGAAATTCGCTTCGAAAGCGGCGACCAGCCCACAGTCTGGTGCGAAGCGGGAGTCGTGTTTAGTAATCTGGCGAATCGTTGCGCGTCCAAAGGTCTATCTGGTTTGGAGTGGGCGGCGACAGTCCCTGGTTCGGTGGGCGGTGCGGTGTATGGAAATGCCGGCGCGTTCGATGGTGACATGTCTCATAATCTCATTTGGGCTGACGTGTTGACGGTGAATGGTCGCGAGAAATTATCGGTTGAGAAAATGCAATATGGTTATCGCACAAGCGGTATAAAACGCGGCGAAATAAAAGCAATAGTACTTTCGGGCACATTGAGATTAAAAAATTCGAGTAAAGAAGAAGTGTCTGCTAAAATCAACGAATTCAGTAGGCGCCGAAAGTCTGCGCAGCCGCCTGGTGCGAGCATGGGTTCCATGTTCAAAAACCCTGCGGGCGACCACGCGGGCCGTTTGATCGAAGCCGCGGGACTTAAAGGAACGCGCATCGGCAACGCTGAGATCAGCACGAAGCACGGCAATTTTTTTATCAATCATGGTGATACCAAGGCGGAAGATGTTCGCGCCTTAATTGATTTGGTGCAAAAAACGGTCAGCGAAAAATTTAATGTTAATCTTGAATTGGAAGTTGAACTTGTAGGAGATTGGTAATTGGAGATTAGTAATTACCAATTACCAATTACGAACTTATTATGAAAAACTCTTTATCCCACCTCCGCAAACTCCGCGTCGCCGTGCTCTTCGGCGGCCGTTCCGGTGAACATGATGTTTCACTTATGTCTGCGCGCTCTGTGCTTGCTGCGCTTGACCCCCAAAAATATGAAGTAACCCAGGTTGGCATTACACTCGACGGCGAGTGGCTTCATGATGGAAATAATACGATTGAGGCTTTTGCTCAGGGAAAGACACAGGACTTGAATCGTGTGGTTCTTCCGAGTGAGCCTTCGCATTCTGCGTTTTACGAATTACGAATGACAGATCGCGGCGAGATGCTCGAAAAGCTCGCAGATATTGATGTGTTCTTTCCCGTTTTACACGGACCTTTTGGCGAAGACGGCACGATGCAAGGTCTGCTTGAACTGGCGGATGTGGCTTACGTGGGGGCGGGCGTGGCTGGCTCTTCCGTTGGCATGGACAAGGGCATCTTCAAAGATGTGATGCGTGCAAATGGAATTCCAATTGTGGATTCTGTGCTGGTTCTGCGTAGCGAGATTGAAAATGATATGAACGCGGTCATCGAGAAAGTTGAAAAGATGGGCGCGTATCCGTTCTTTGCCAAACCCGCTAATCTTGGCTCTTCGGTCGGAATCAGCAAATGCAGTTCACGTTCTGACCTCAGCGAAGGGTTGATGGAAGCCGCGCGCTTTGACCGTCGCATTGTGATCGAACGCGGCGTGGGCAATGTGCGCGAAATTGAAGTCAGCGTGCTGGGCAATGAAGACCCGCAAACTTCTGTCTGCGGAGAAGTCTTGCCGAGCCGTGAGTTTTATTCCTACGAATCAAAATATATCGATGGCACATCGGGATTAATTATCCCCTCGCAATTGCCAGCCGAAGTGACTGAGAAAATCCGCGAGTATGCTGTGCGCGCCTACAAAGCCATTGATTGCGCCGGCATGGCCCGCGCTGATTTCTTCTTTGATAACGATACCCGTCAAATTTATTTGAACGAATTAAATACATTGCCGGGCTTTACGTCCATCAGCATGTATCCAAAATTATGGCAAGCCAGCGGGTTGACCTATCCGCAGTTGGTTGACCGCTTGATCGAACTTGCGCTTGAGCGCAAAGCCCAGCGTGACCACACCGAACATCGGAGGACGGCATGAGCGATAAACAAGAAACCACCCGCTCCGATGCTGCGCGTCAGCGCCGTGCCCAGCGTACCGTGAAAGAGTTGGCGCAAACCGGCAAACGCGCACTGCGACCGGTTGCGCCCGTGGCGCGGGTAGACCCGGCGCGAAAAGTTGCCAATCATAAGCGTGCTGCAAAACAACGCCGCTTTAATATCGCACTCGGTTTGCCCGAGATCCATTTGCATAAACCAAGTGTCGCCGTTCAGCGCCTTCATGCCAGTTGGCGCATGGTGTCCATTTCTGTTGCGGCTTTGCTCGCCCTTGTGATCTATCTCGCGCTGTCCCTGCCATTCTTCCGCGTTCCCAATGCCACTGTGCTGGGCAACAATCGCCTGACCCGCGAAGATATTGAATCGGTGACCGGCGTAATTGGTCAATCTATTTTTACCGTTCAACCTGATGAAGTCACAGCCCGCCTGCGAATGAATTATCCCGAGTTGCTTTCGGTGCAGGTAAATGTCTATTTGCCGAACCATGTTTACATCACGATCACCGAGCGCCAGCCCGTCATCGTCTGGCAGCAGGATGGCGGCTATACCTGGATCGACTCAACGGGCGTGGCGTTCCGTCCGCATGGATTGGTGGCTGGGCTTGTACCCGTCATCGGGTTGGCTGTCCCGCCCGCAGGCACACCTCCGCTGGATAATCCATTGAGCGCGCCGCCTTTCATCAAAAAAGAATTGGTCGAGGCGATTCTCGCTCTCGCGCCGAATGTGCCTGGTGACTCCACAATGGTCTTTGATTCTAGCTTTGGGCTTGGGTGGACCGATACCCACGGTTGGAAATCGTTCTTCGGCACAAGCGCACAGGACATGCCTTTGAAAGTCCGCGTGTATCAATCGCTGGTGGATTCGCTCATCAAGCGCGGCACGACTCCCGTATTTATCAGTGTGGTGTATCCCGATGCGCCGTATTATCGCGCAGTTGAAGTTGACTATAAAGACTTAACAGACAGCGGACAATAAAAGATGGATGAAATTGTAGTTGGCATTGACGTAGGCACGACCAAGGTTTGCACCCTCGTTGGGCGGGTGGACGAAACAAAGTCCATTCGTATTCTCGGCGTGGGCATCGAACCTTCAGACGGTATCCGCAAGGGAATCATTGTGGATCTGGCTGCGGCATCCAAAGCCATTAAACGCTCGGTGGAAAAAGCCGAAAGTACATCGGGTCTGGAAGTTACCACTGCCTTGGTCAGCCTGGCGGGGGCGCATGTTTCATCGGTCAACAGCCGCGGTCTGACCGGCGTGCCGGGCGGAATTATTGACGCAACGGATATTGCCCGCGCACTGGAGCAAGCTCAGGCGGTCGCCATTCCGTATGACCGCGAGATCGTGCATATCATCCAACGCGGCATAACCGTGGATGGACAGGAAGGCGTGCGTGCCCCCATTGGAATGCACGGGTACAAAGTAGAAGTTGAAACCCATATTATTACCGCGGCAGGGGCAACCGTGGATAATCTCCGGCAGTGCGTTGGCGCGGCGGGAGTTGAAATTCAGCAATTTGTTTTGAATCCGCTTGCGTCTGCGGAAGTGGTCTTGACCGAAGAGGAAAGGCAAATGGGCGTAGCCGTTTGTGATATCGGCGGCGGCACCACTGACCTCGCGATCTATGTCAACGGCGATGTGTGGCACACGATGGTTCTGGCTGTCGGCGGCAACCACGTCACACAGGATATTGCGCACGGATTGCGCTTGCCCTTGCCCCAGGCTGAGGAAGTCAAAAAGCTGCATGGACATGCCCTTCGGTCAGAAATTGGAATCGATGAGTATTTCTCCATCCGCCCATTTGGTGAAGATCAAGATGTCAGGATCAGTCGTCAGGATCTGGCGCACATCATCGAAGCCCGCATTGAAGAAACGTTTAACTTGATCATGCAGGAAATAAAACGTTCAGGGTATGATGGTTTGCTTCCCGCCGGCATGGTGTTGACAGGCGGCACCTCTGCATTGCCCGGCATTAAACGCATTGCCAGCGAAGTATTGGGAATGTCCGTGCGTACCGCGCAGCCAGATAACCTGACTGGACTTGTAGATAAATTGGGTTCGCCCGCGTATTCCACCAGTGTTGGTTTATTGCGCTGGGCCGCTACGATGAGAGAACATGATGTCGTTGTTTCAAGTGACCTTAGAAACCGCCGCAGGACAAAAGGAGAAAAAAATATGGATTTTGACGCAATCAAAACTTGGATGAAACGCTTGTTGCCGTAGAAAACATTGGAGATTAGAGATTGGTAATTTTATTGCAGGTTTGCTTTCCAATCACTAATTACCATTTACCAATTTACCCTTTTAAAAATCGTCATTCTCGTTTAATATATGGCATCTCTTGCCAGGAGGAACAAATGGATACAAACAAACGACCCCCGAATTCGGAATCCTTCGCCCGCATCAAAGTGATCGGCGTAGGTGGCGCAGGCCAGAATGCTGTCAACCGCATGATGGAAGAAGGCATTCAAGGCGTTGAATTCATCGCTTGCAATACAGACGCGCAAGCGCTGACACTTTCACGCGCACCCATTCGTGTGCGTCTCGGCGACAAACTCACCCGTGGACTCGGCGCAGGCGGCGACCCTGAAATTGGTCGCAAAGCCGCAGAAGAATCATCTGACGAACTCTACAACGTGCTCAAAGGTGCAGACATGGTCTTCGTCACCGCAGGCATGGGCGGCGGCACAGGCACAGGCGCGGCTCCGATCGTGGCGCAGGTTGCCAAGGAATGTGGCGCGCTCACCATTGGCGTGGTCACACGTCCCTTCCTTTTTGAAGGCGGCCGGCGCACACAATCAGCCGAAGCCGGCGTGATCAAAATGAAAGAGCACGCACACACGCTCATCTCAATTCCCAATGATCGCCTGCTCCAACTTGCTGATAAAAAATCCTCTTTGCAGGATGCCTTCCGCATGGCGGATGAAGTTCTGCATCAGGGTATTCAAGGCATTTCTGAACTCATCACCATCCCCGGTTTGATCAACCTCGACTTTGCTGATGTGCGCGCCATTATGTCTGAAGGCGGCGCGGCGCTCATGGCGGTCGGTCGCGGCTCCGGTGATGACCGGGCCAAGATGGCGGCTGAACAAGCCATCTCCAGCCAACTGCTTGACATCACCATTGAAGGCGCGCGCGGCGTACTCTTCAACGTCACCGGCGGACCAAACATGACTCTGTTTGAGGTCAACCAGGCCGCGGCCATCATCCGCGAAACCGCTCACCCCGATGTCAACATGATCTTCGGTGCAGTCATCGACCAGGAAATGGGTGATGAGATTCGCTGTACCGTCATCGCCACTGGATTTGAACGGGCTGGCGGCATACCGCGCCGCACATTGGAACGCCCCGGGCGTAACGATAAGCCTGTCTCCCATGCTGGGACGATGTCTGTTGCCAATACGCCTTTTGCACGCTCGAGCGAGCCGATCAACGTGAGCGTTGATCACAGATCACAAGCCGAATCAAAACCCGCCTCGCAGCCTTCCATCAACAGCGACGATCTGGATATCCCAACTTTCTTAAGAAATAGACGATAAAGCTTAAGTGAGAAAGACCCCAAAGGTTTCAAAGCCTTTGGGGTCTTTTTATTTTCCAAACATTTTTTCCAGCGCCATCCAAATTTCATTCTGCCAGCAAGTGTAATTATGCCCGCCGCTGAATTCGCGGTAGCTGACGTCGTATTCGTTCGCCTGCAAAATGGGTTGCAGGCGGCGGTTATCTTCCAACAGCCAGTCAAATTGCCCAACATCCATCCAGATTTTGATCTCACGTGCTTGTTTAGCGCGGATCAAATCCACAGCCGCGAAGTCACGTCCCTCTGATTCGAACACGCCGGACTGGCTGATGACTTTGCCAAAAATCTCAGGCATTCGCAACCCTGTGTAGACCGACATCAACCCGCCAAACGATGCGCCGAGTACACCGTATGCACCAGGATGTTTTTTGACATCCAGCAAATTCAATTTTTTGCGCGCCAGCGGCAGGATGATATTGTCCAGCCACATAATGGTCGCATCGGAGCAGGCATATTCCACGCCGCGATGGTCGCCGCCGTTTTGCAGGAATGCCATGGCTATGGGACGAATCCGCTTTTCGTGAATCAAGTTATCCACGATGATATTTAATTTTCCGCGCTCAAGATAATCCACGCCGTCGTAAACGATGAGCAAAGGCACAGGCTCTTTGGCCGGCGGACGATAAAAATACACGTCCCGTTGACCATCGTCCGCGAGCATCCAAGTCTCAACCTGGTGATGAGTCACTTTGCCGCGCGAAATATTTTTCTTCTGCAAAGCAAGCGGAGTTGGCGCATGTTCGGACATGTAAAAGAAATGGTTATTATTTCCAAGTCCGTTGTAAACTGTGTTCCAGTTCAGTGGGTCTTCGATGCGCTGTTTTGAGCGCGGTTCATAAAACGAATATTCAAGATATGCTTCCGCTGGCAGTTCCATCGAATATCCCCATAAGCCATTTTCGATGCGCGTCATTTTTTGCGGATGATCTTCCCAGCCGTGGATATCATCTATGATTCGTGGCGCGGTTTTACCCTGCCATAAAAACGTGACCTGATTCCCCTCGATGAGCGGGTTGCAGTGTTCTTTTACCTTCTCAATGAGAGGATGATTTTTCATAATTTAGGTTTCTATAATTAATGCTTGAACGTTCCCATCAATTCCGCATTTCCAAGGATGTGACCTTCCATCGCCGCAAGCAATTGCTTCCTGTCTGCTTTTGCGGATAATGAAAGCATCGTGTCCAGCGCGTATAACTCGAAGAAGTAGCGGTGTGTTCCAGAAGGCGGGCAGGGACCGTGATACCCCGTTGTCTTTGCGGAGGTGTAGCCTTGCATGATTCCATTGCTGAGTTCGGGGATGGCGGGCATGTTTTCTTCCAACTCACGAGTCGAGGCTGGGATGTTGTACACGACCCAATGCACCCACGTTCCCATCGGCGCGTCAGGATCGTTCATGATGATGGCAAAACTTTGCGTGCCAGCGGGCGGTTCCGTCCAGGTCAGGACGGGGGATGCGTCGTTGCCGTCACAGGAAAAATCAACTGGAATTGCTTCCCCGTTTGCAAAGGCGGGACTGGAGATTTCAAATGGCATGGCTGCCTCCTCGGTTGCTTCGGCCGATATTTCTGTTTCAGTTGGAACTTCTGTCACCTCTGGCGCGCTGTTTGCCGTCGGCTGGTTTGGTGTTGGCTGTGCCGCACATGCGGCAAGGCTGATGACAAGAAAGCAGCAAAATAATTTTTTCATGGATTCACCTTCTATATATTTTCGCGTGTCACTCCCGCAAATTGCAAAATAAAATCTGCGCCGTACACTTTGCTTGGAGTTTGGAAACCTATTTTGTAATCGTGGCCCAAAATGCGTTTCATGATTTCCAGCGACGTGAGCGAGGTCAGATGATACGCTTCGGGAGTTTTTAGTTTTGCGCGGACCGTATTTTTTCCGTCTGTCACTTCGGCGATTAACAGACTAAATCCGCTTTCGTTTTGTTCGCGCGACGGTCCTGCCGCAAAGGATTTCCCGATGAGCCATTTTATAAAATCTCTTGCGCCGCGTGTGTAAAGCAGTGGACCTGCAAACCGCGTCAACCGCATCATGCTGACCATCGCGGCAGGGAAACCCATGTAGACGGTTACATTTGGAATGCCCGTGCTGTGATATGCCGTGCTCACATCGCCCCAGCCCATCGAAACCAAGCGTGTAGCGCCGCGCCCAAAATCTACATCTTTTGTGCCCCACACATTCGGCACGCTGATAATTTTTCCGTCGCGGCGGATGCGTCCCTGCCGGTGACTGTTTTCAATTCCAGAGCGCGCCGTGCCGCGTGAGATGCCACTGCCGATACTTTTTATGTAAAGTTCAAGATGAGTTGCGCCCGCAAGTTTTCCCGCCACATGCGCGATCAAACAATCTGACGGCACCACGTCAAACCCGCCGCCGGGCAGCAGCATCACGCCCGCGCGCTTCGCGTCCGCATCCATCGCCGCCAGCGCCTCAAAGCCTTCGATCTCGCCGCTGATATCCACGTAATGCCGCCCGGTGCGGATGCACGCCTCCGCCATTTGGCGAAAGGTCAGCACGAACGGACCCGCACAATGCAAGACCGCGTCCACCTCGAGCAAAGCCGAATCAAGCGCGGCGCTGTCTTCGATTGAAAATGCGCGATATTCCAACCCAAATTTTTCGGCTTGCGCCCGCAGTTGATTTTCGTCACGCCCCGCAAGCAGCGGCTTCAATCCCGCCTTGACCGCCTGCTCCACGATCAAACTTCCAGTGTATCCGTACGATCCGTAAATCAGAAAATTTTTCATGAGCGCTCTGTCCAAACTGCGTTGGCGTATTTTTCGTTGACTAATTCTTCCGCTCTTTCAAATTCGGATTGGGACATTTCGCCACGCTGAAAGCTGATTCCCAACTGCGCCTCAAACCCGTAGACGAAAGCTTGGGCTGCTGTTTCCCAGGCAGTTTCCACGCCGATAATTGACTCGACAGTCGTCGCGCGCGTCAATAATCTTTGCGCCGCAACTTCTCTCGCAGCTTCGTCCTTGAAAATTAACGCCTGACAAATTCGCGTCAGGTCGCCTGTCAGCGGAAGTGAACCATGTTGCAACACGCCTTCCTTCTTCCGCGCCTGCGCCGAGCCGATTAACTTTTTTCCATTGACGGTGATTTCGTAAGTCGAAGGAACTTCAAAGCAAACAGGATTTAAGTTTTTTGTGGCAGGTTGGTCG
The DNA here is from genome assembly GCA_945877125.1 of Candidatus Brevifilum fermentans. Classification (GTDB taxonomy): domain Bacteria; phylum Chloroflexota; class Anaerolineae; order Anaerolineales; family Villigracilaceae; genus Villigracilis. The sequence continues at coordinate 42,431 of CAMCQT010000010.1, forward strand.
GCATGTTCCTTCATCTCGACTGGCAATCCCAACTCACGAATTGCAAACATCAAAGCCTGCGCGAGACGGTTGTACGATTCTAAAATTCCGCCCGCAAGGACGGGTTCTTCCGTGCTTCCTGTGACCGAGTAGGTCAATTCATCCGTATGCAGAATCGCCCGTCCCCCCGTCAGACGGCGGACAACTTCCCAGCCGTTGGCTTTGACCCGCTCCATATCCACATCTGCAAAAGATTGCGCGTGCCCCAAAGACAGGCAGGCGGGTTCCCACGAATACAAACGCAAAGTCGGTTGTGATTCGCCGCGCTGAATATGTTCAAGAATAGATTCATCCACAGCCATATTCCATGCGCCGTTGGATGGGGGAGTGTGTAAAAGTCGCCAAGGTTTCATAAATGTATTTTACTCCCAGAAAAAGACCTCCGAGTTCTCAAAGAACTCGGAGGTCTTGATTATGCAGCGGAAAATTCTCCCAACACTTCTTCCAACTTATCTTCATCCATCTCTTCCAGCGGAGGTTTGACCGACCAGCGCGGCAAATCAAACAGGCGCGGCATGATGGCTTTTAGTACAGTGGGGAAAGGCATGTATTTTTCAAGGATGTGTCTTTGTTCTGAAACCCGCGCCTGAACTTTAGATGGGTCTTTGCCTTGCTGATACAAATCCCAAATTTCGCGCAAGTCAGCGGAGATTAAATTAGCGGGCGCGGTGATGGCTCCCTGTGCATGATTTTTGAGCGCGTGATGCAAATATGAATCCGTGCCGTTGAGGACGAGCAGGTCTTTCCCGAAGCGATTGCCCAACTCGACGGCGAAGGTTTCATCGTGAGATGAGTCTTTGATGCCTGCGAATTGAACGGGGAAAGCGTCTTTTAGGCGGGCGATCAAATCCAATGAAAAGCCTACGCCCGTCATGCTGGGGATGTGATATCCGAGCAGATATTTATTGGCGGGTATGGCTTTCGTGATTAACTCACTAAACCACTTGAACAAGCCTTCGTCGGTTGTCTTGCGGAAATAATACGGCGGCAAAACCACCACGCCGTCGTAGCCGATGTCGAAAGCGAGCTTGGTCAGGTCAATGGTTTCGGAGAGGCTGGGGGTTCCCGTCCCTGCCAGCAGGCGAAAGCCAGGCACTTGCTGACGATAAGCCCGCACTGAGCGCAGCAGGGTTTCACGTTCTTTGGGCGAGAAAGATGGTCCCTCGCCAGTCGTGCCGAAGAAGAGCGCACCGTGACATCCTCGGGCGGCGAGAATGCGTAAGAAAGCAGGAACAGCTTCAAGGTCGAGGGTTGCGTCACTTTTCAGCGGGGTGACTGCTGCGGCGTAAATTCCGGCCAGTGGATGCAGATCAGACATATTTTTTCTCATCCTTCTTGACAAACTTTCGCGCGGCTTCATGCGGCGGCTGGAGAGGTTTGCCTTGTTCTGTGGATAAATAATGCTGATGGTCGAGCGTCCACATGTACATGTCGCCTTCGGTTTTGTCAGGGAAGTTTTTGAGAATGCCACTCTTGCGGATGACCTCAATGATGGGCATGTAAACCTTGTCGTACCAATGCGCCACGGCTTCCTGCTCCGAGATGTCGCGCAGGAGGTCGAGTCCCATAAAATAGCGATGCACGGCGATGTGTTCCAACATGCGCTCGAAGCCGTCGGGGATGGTGAGGTTGATGTCGGCTTCCGGGCGGATGTCGTCGAGCGCGGTACGTTCTAGGAAGTGAACTTTTGTGCCGAGGATTTCAAGGTCTTCGGTTCGAATGTCGGGGCTGATGTTGACGCGCGTGGCACATTCACGGACTTCGGCTTCAATAAATAGCTGCCCCTGCTCGCGTGCCACTGAAACACGGTGATGCCCATCCACCACAAAATAAACTTCGCCCACTTTGTAGAGTACAACCGGCGGGAGATGAATATCTTGATAGAAAGCGCGGTTGACTTGTTGCCAACGGCTGGCGAGTTGATCTTCTTTGGGGAGGAAGGCGCGGTCAAATTCGTGATAGCGGTTCAGACTACCCGCAATCTGGTCCACGCGGATGGTTTTTACGCCCCGATAAATGGGACCGCCGATGTGCAGTTTTTCCTTCACGTCATCGTACGAAAGTAATTTGGTCGGCTGACCTGAAAGCACCGAGAACACCTGGTGAATAAAGGATTTAAATCTTGCTCGGCTAAAATCTGCTTTTACGCGGGAATTGAGTTCTTCTGACATAATTTTATATCTCACTTTTCCGTCAGGTTATGACGGTTTATTAATGGCTCACATCCACTGTTTTGTATGGATAAACGTTCATAATCTTTGTAATGCCAATCGTGGTTTCGGGACTGGCAAGATTGCGTTTGTAAAAATGGGTATGCCCGTGAAAAAGGTAACGGGGCTGGGCAACGCGGATTAGCCAGTTCAAGGCTTTTAATCCGTTATGTGCGGGGTCTGTATCATCGTGTATACCAAACGGGGGTGAATGACTGATGAGAATATCCAGCGCGCGCCCGTATTGCATACGATTAAGGTACAAACGGGGGAGCAGCCTGAAGGCACGCAGGTAGGCATCGGACTGGGTATATTGATTAATACCGTCGGGCCGGTAGCGGATGGAGCCGCCGAAGCCGCCGATCAGGAACTTCTTGTGACGCACAATTTTCAGGTCCAGGTTGGATCCGCCCTCGGCGTGGGCTTTTTCGGATCGCAGGTCAAATCGTGGGTCATGGTTGCCCGGCACGTAGAACATCGGCACGTTTAGCATGGTCACCAGATATTCCAGGTATGCGTAGGGCATATCGCCACAGCCGAGGATGAGCTCTGTGTCTCGAAAATGTCCGTTGGATGAGAGTTTATAGACACGATCTAGTGCCTGATCACTAACTGCAAGAATTTTCACAATGTTTTTATTTTGCCGTAGAAAGCAATTCTCTGCAAGTTCAATTACCGACAAAACTGCAATTGTCTGGTATTTGCAAATCCCCTACTGCACACTATAATTCAACGAATTCGTTTTATTGCGTAGGAGTCTTCTCTGGAAACAAGAAATATCACCTCACCCATCGGCCCAGGCTCAGAGGATAGTTCTCGCCCCCGCCAACAGCTCCACTCTGGTATTACCCTGGTCAACCGGTACAACATTCAGGATGTGATCGGGGTAGGCGGCATGGGGTCTGTTTATCGCGCCCGTGATCTGCATTTCCCTAATGTGGTGAAGTTGGTTGCTGTAAAAGAGATGATCAACTCTGCTCCTGACCCACTTGTGCGCCAAACCATTGTCCAGAATTTTGAGCGTGAGGCAAATATGCTTGCCACGCTCAACCATCCTGCCATTCCGCGTATTTACGATTATTTCACACAAAATGACCGTTCCTACCTTGTTTTGGAATTTATCCACGGCAAGGATCTTGAAACCGTAATTGGGGATGCAAACGGATTTTTGCCCGAAGATCAAGTCATCAGTTGGGCAATTCAGCTATGCGATGTGTTGTCTTATCTTCATGCCCACAAACCAGACCCGGTTGTCTTTCGTGATATGAAGCCTTCCAATGTGATGATCAATCATAATGGAGACGTGGTGCTGGTCGATTTTGGCATCGCCAAGACTTTTCAAAGTGGGCAAAAAGGGACGATGATCGGCACGGAAGGGTATTCACCTCCCGAACAATATCGCGGTGAAGCCACCCCGCTCGCTGATATTTATTCCCTGGGCGCTACTTTGCACCATGCCATTACGCGGCGTGATCCGCGCCTGGAGCCGCCATTCTCTTTTGCAGAGCGCCCGGTGCGCCGCATCAACTCCAATGTTTCGAACGAATTGGAAGCGGTCATTAATGTCGCATTGCAATACACGCCTGCAGATCGTTTTCCAAATGCAGATGCGATGAAAGATGCGTTGATGAATGTAGCTCGTAAGACGGGCGCACTCTCCAAAATAGCTGCTGCATTGCCAGTTGCCAGTAATGGCGGTATTAAGCCGCTTTGGTCTTTTAAATGTGAAGATGAAATCCGTGGCACCCCCATTTTGCATCAGGGTTCGTTGTATATTGGGTGCTACGACAATAACTTGTATTCACTAAATGCGGCAGACGGACAATTTCAATGGAAGTATGCCGCAGAAGGTGGGATTGTAGCGCGTCCCATCGTTTATGATAATAATGTAATATTCGGTTCAGAAGATAAACGCCTGCACGTGGTGGGGACGCGCTCTGGTAAAGTAGTGTGGACGTATTACACAGAAGGCAAGATCTATTCTTCGCCGCGCGTCGCAGATGGACACATCTTCTTTGGCTCAGATGACCAGGACCTGCACGCCGTCAACGTGAACAGTGGGCGCGCAATATGGAAGTTTTCGACAGATGCGCCGATCCACTCTTCGCCGTTGGTCGCAAATGAATTGATTTATTTCGGCAACGAGTCAGGCGGATTCCACGCCGTTGATTTTCGCGGTGAATTGAAGTGGCGCTTCCAATCTAAGCGCGCGGTTACCTCTTCGCCCATCGGCAAGGGACAATCTGTTTATTTTTCGTCTGTAGACGGCTCCCTTTATTCCCTGGATTCAGGCAACGGATGGGCAATTTGGAAATTCCGCCTGGGTAAAGGTTCTGTTTCATCCCCGGCGCTTGCAGATGATTTTGTCTTCGTCGGCGCGGCAGATGGTTTTATTTACTGTGTGGATGCGCGTAATGCAAAGGAAATCTGGCGCTTCAAAACCGAAAATCAAGTGAGCAGTTCGCCTGTTATTTATAAAGATTCCATTTATTGTGGCTCCGTAGATGGCAATTTATATTGTCTCGAATATCGTACAGGCCGCCTGCGTTGGAAGTTTGAATCAAAAGCCGCGATCACAGGCTCGCCAGTTGTCTTTGACGATATTGTTTATTTCGGCTCAACAGATCATCAAATTTATGCTTTATTTGCCTAAAAGGAGCTCCAGTGGCTGATTTTTTTCGAAAACTATTTGGAACAAAAACAAAAACAAAAATACAAGACCAACCAACAGCGCAGCAGAAGCCGGTGGATCTGGCCGTTACCGCGCCACTTTCAGATCAACAGATTAGTTCCATCTTATCCAATCAATACTTGAAGTATGAGATGAAGCAACTTGTCGCCAGCGTGGGGCAGTCTGTTGGAAAGCAACGCGAACACAATGAGGACAGCCTGCTTGCGCTTACCTCCACCATTTCCGGCGGAGCAGAGAGCATTCCCTTCGGGCTGTATATTGTTGCAGACGGCATGGGCGGCCACCAATTTGGAGAAGTGGCAAGCAATGCCGCAGTGCGTATTATGGGCGGCACCATCACTAAAAAATTCCATTCCTATCTTTTCAACTTGCCCACGCAAATTCTTCAAGAATCCCTGCAGGAAGTAATGGAAACCTCGATCATGGAAGCGCATCAATACGTCCAGCGTGAAGCGCCGGGCAGCGGCACAACGGTTACAGCCGCCCTCGTTTTAGGACAACAGGTGACTATTGCTCACGTGGGTGACAGCCGCGCTTATGCTGTTTATCCTGATGGAAGAATCGAACCGATCACCCGTGACCATTCACTGGTCAAGCGACTTGAGGAACTCGGACACCTCAGCAAAGACGAAGCCGCAAATTTCCCGCATCGCAACGTGTTGATCCGTGCCTTGGGACAGGGTGAAGCCCTCGAAGCAGATATATTCACCATTCCCTTCCCGCAAACTGGTTATCTCATGATATGCAGTGATGGTTTGTGGGGCGTTCTTAGCGATAAGGATATTTCCCGTTTCATCACCGAAGCCCCCAATCTTCAACGCGCATGTCAAAATATGGTGGATGCCGCCAATGCTGCTGGCGGACCCGACAATATTACAGTTATTCTCGCACAGATGATTGGATAATCATGTCGTCAAAAAATCCGGATTATTACATCGTACTTGGTGTCTTTCGTGACGCTTCGCAAGAGGAGATTAAGCGCTCCTATTTTGAGGCGGCTCAACGACTGCATCCGGATAAAAATGTTGCCGCCGGCGAAACTGAATTATTTCTTGAAATACAACAAGCCTACGAAGTTCTCTCAAATCCAAAGCGCCGAAATTTATACGACGCTACGTTACCCCCAGAGATCTATGATAATTCCGTCGTAAAACATGAGATGTTATTTAGCCGCCCAAATCTTGTGAAACTGGGCGAGCCGCAATTGATCTACATGCTTCTTGAAGTAGCTCCTCGCGAAGACAAAGAAACCCTCCCGTCCCCACCGCTAAATATCTGTCTTGTGCTTGACCGTTCCACATCCATGCAAGGCGATAAGATGGACATGGTGAAAGCCACAGCCATTCAATTATTACGCAGTTTACGCGCACAGGATGTGTTCAGCGTAGTTGCATTTAGTGATTACGCCGAAGTCATTGTTCCCGCCGCACTTAATTCTGATAAAAAGAAACAAGAAGGTCGTATTCAGATGATGCAAACATCGGGTGCGACCGAAATTTACAATGGCTTGAAAGCGGGCATGCAGGAAGTGCGCCGCACAGTTGACCCTTCGCGTGTTAACCACATCATATTGCTTACCGATGGGCAAACGTACGGAGATGAACAAGCCTGCCTGGAACTTGCCGAGCAAGCCGCCACCCAGAATATCGGCATCAGCGGCATGGGAATTGGCAGCGAGTGGAATGATATCTTCCTTGACGCCCTGGCCGGCAAAACCGGCGGATCTTCCGCGTACATCTCAAACCCCAAAGATATTCAGCGCCTGCTTGTAGATAAATTCAATGCGCTCATCAGCACGTATGCAGATGATGTGGTTCTTGAATTTCAAGCGCAGGAAAATGTAAAAATTAATTACGCATTTCGCCTGCAGCCTGATGGCAGTTCCATAGCCATTGAACCGCAAATGCACCTTGGCCCGATCTTGCGTGATGCTCCCCTGCAAGTACTTTTTGAGCTTATCGTCAATCCTTCTTCTTTGGATGAGGATGTGCTCACGCTTTTGAATGGCTCACTAAAGGTCTCCATGACAGCGCGTCCCACGCCTGTTCCCCCTATTCGATTAAATATCAAGCGCGAAGTTCATATCAGCCCATCCCCAGAGCCGCCCCCGACCCGCATCTTGAGCGCGCTTTCACGTTTGACGCTGTACCGAATGCAGGAACGTGCTCGTGCCGCCGCAGATGCCGGCCAATTTGATGAGGCCGCGCGTCACCTGCAAAATCTCGCAACTCACTTGCTTTCAAAAGGCGAGCAATCCCTCGCTAAAACCGCTTTGTTTGAAGCCAATAACCTTGAAAAAATGCACGCCTGGAGCGCAAGCGGGAATAAGGACGTTAAATACAGTACCCGGGCACTTTTGTTGGGTGGCGTAAAGGAGAAAGAAAAATGATCGTTTGTTCGAACTGTAAACACTCTAATATGGCTGGCGCCGTGTTTTGTGCGGAGTGTGGTGCTCAATTGATTGGCAAGGATACTCTCACTACCCAAAACATCACAACACAGCAATTTGAAAGAGTCAGTGAGCGCATCCCCAAGAACGATTCGTATCAGCCGTTTGATGGGGGCGATGCGTGGGCAAGCCTGCACTTGCTGGATACCGGACAGGTGCTTCCGCTTTCTATGAAAAATGAGTTCACTATGGGACGCGTCAGCGAAGGTCAGCCGATTATGCCTGATATTGATCTTTCGCCTTACCAGGCCTATGCCGCAGGAGTTTCGCGTCTTCATGCCGTGATCAAACGGGACGGCAATCGCATCATTTTTATTGACCTTGGTTCTGCCAATGGCACATATATTAATGGAAAGCGCCTCACTCCCAATATTGAGCAGGCGCTTAATCATGGCGACATCATTGCGCTTGGAAAGTTGAAACTGCAAATTCTGGTCAAGAACTTATAGGAAAAGAGATACCCTCATGTCATATTCTGTGATTTTACATATTGCGGGTGAAACAGCCATTATGGGTGAAATAGATGATTTGCCCAAGCCCGTTGACAGCATCATCGTCGTTTCAAATCCGCGTCAGCGTGATGGTAAGGACCTGCACTATATTAATAATAACGTTGTCAAAGTGATCTGGCCTTTGTCCAAAGTGAGTTTTATCGAAATCCTTGAAAGCACGGATGAAGAAAAGATCATTGGCTTTGTGAGGGAATAAAAATGACCGACTCTGTTGAACGCCGCCGCATTCTCGTTGTGGATGATGAAGAGCGCATGGTGCGCTTCATCCGCATGAACCTTGAGCATGATGGTTTTCTGGTGAGCGAAGCCTTCAACGGTAAGCAAGCCATTCAGAAATTGCGTGATGTCACCCCTGACCTTATTTTGCTCGATATAATGATGCCCGACCTAGATGGATTTGAAGTGCTCGAAACCATCCGCGAGATCACCAATGTGCCGGTCATCATGCTCACCGCCAAAGGCGAAGAAGATGACCGTGTACGCGGACTCGAAGGCGGCGCCGATGATTACGTCACCAAGCCATTCAGCCCGCGTGAACTGGTCAGCCGTGTCAAAGCTGTCCTGCGCCGCACTGAAGGCGCCACCGGCTCCATGCACGGCTTGCTCGAAATAGACAAACGCCTCAAAATAGATTTCGACCGCCGTGAGATATGGCTTGAAGGCAAGCTCGTAAAACTTCGCCCAACCGAATATCGCCTGCTTTTTCATCTTGTGCAAAATGCAGGCTGGGTGGTCTCGCACGATCAACTGCTCCAGAAAGTTTGGGGCTATGAATACCGAGACGAGCCGCATTATGTCCGCCTTTACATCAACTACCTGCGCCAGAAATTAGAGAAAGACCCCGCCGACCCCAAATATATTCTCACTGAACGCGGAGTTGGCTATCGTTTCGTGGATTACAAACGCGCCAAAGAATAAAGCAGAGTCTGTCCATTGTAAAAAAAGAGTCGAGCCGTTAGGGTTTGGCTCTTTTTTTACTTTGGCGTGTTTCGTAAATCTTAAAAACGAAACACGAAACACGAAACACGGCTTTCTCTCAACTCATTTAAAACTCTCCTTTTTTGATTTATGATTGGGAGACTGGAGACTCGTCACGTGACTGCATCATTCTCAACCCTGCGCATCAAATCCAACCGTCTGCATGATTCGCTTATCCACCAAGCATGGATCAGCGCGACGGGGGAGGGCGGCGAGGTCACGTTTTCAACGTGAAGTTTTTACAGAGTAAAATGGAAGCATTCTTGAAAGCAGGTACTCATGAAAAACTTTGACTCAAAATATAACGACATTCCGAAGACGGAAATTCATTGTCATCTCGAAGGTGCAATCCGCACGCAGACGATCATTGATGTGGCGCGTGAATATAATTTGAAATTACCTGCGTACGAAGTCAGCGAGTTGGATAAACACGTAAAAGTCTTTTACCAACTGCGTGATTTGCAAGCCGTGCTGGATGCCTTTGCTATTTTCCAAAATAGCATTACCTCGCCTGCCGTGGTGGAACGCATTGCCTGGGAATTGTTTGAAGATTGCGCGCGCCAGAACATCAAATTGTTTGAAGTCCGCTTTTCGCCAGACTGGGCGTTTCACGGTCACAACCTCGATTGGGACGAATCTTTGGAAGCGCTCCTGCGAGCAAAAGAACGCGCCGAAAAAGAATTCGACATGGCAATTGGCATCATCGCCATCACCTCACGCGGCATGGGCGCTGAGTCATGCATCAAAACCGTCGATTGGGCAATTCGTCACCGTCAGCACATCCAAGCCGTTGACCTTGCCGATGGGGAACTGCTCTATCCGATGAATGATTTTGTGAAGCCAATCTTGAAGGCAAAAGATGCGGGCTTGAAAGTGACCATCCATTCTGGTGAAGATACACCCGCCTCGGCAGTCTGGGATACCATCCATGCTTTTCAGCCTGATCGCATAGGTCACGGCATTCACAGCATTGAAGACATGAAAGTGATTGAGTTGATCAAGGAGCGCAATATCACGCTCGAAGTCAATCCCTGGAGCAACTACCTGACCAACTCTGTGCCGACGATTGAATCTCACCCGCTGAAAAAACTGTTCGACCTTGGCGTGCGTGTAACCGTCAATTCAGATGATCCCGAAGTGTTGGAGACGAATGTCAACAACGAATACCGCATTGCCCATGAGGTTTTGGGCATGAGTCTGAATGAGATTGCAACCTGTAATCGGTACGCGTTTGAGTCCTCGTTTATCGAAGAGGCTGCCAAACAAAGAATATGGGATAAGTATTTTGTGTCCGCGTCGTGATGCTGCATATATAAGAAAATCACTGTATATTTTGAACCAGGTATTACGCAGAGAAGTGGTTTCGAAATCCAAATTGCCGAATCAGAACCATTGAGGTATAATTTTGCGCCACTAACTGACAGCCAACTCCCTACTATGGGGTTTGCAATCATCTTTAAATAATAAGGAAGTATTTCGAATGGTAAAGAGAACATACCAACCCAAGATTCGCCGCCGCGTACGCGTACACGGTTTTCGACAACGTATGTCCACGGCCGATGGCCGTAACGTGCTCAAGCGCCGCCGTTTGCGCGGTCGTTATAGTTTAACTGTTAGGTCCAACGAGCATGTAAAGAAGGTTCGTTGGTAAGTCTCCGCGTATTTTAGTGCGCAGAGATTTATTATTGAGGCGCGGGTGCAGAGTAAATTTCGTCTGACCCGATCTGAAGATTTCAAGCGGGTGCGGCGAACTGGTAAGTCTTATGCCCACCCGCTTGTCGTGTTAGTTGTACAAGCCAGCGAAACATCCACTTATGCACGTGTGGGTGTGATCGCAGGCAAGACAACTGGTAACGCAGTTCATCGTAACCGGGCCAAGCGGATTTTGCGTGAGGCATTACGACCATACTTGACATCTTTCACTTCTGGCTGGAACCTGATCCTGATTGCCCGTTCCCCACTTGTAACCGCCACTTTGGAAGATACACGTGCCGCGTTGGAAAATCTGTTTCGACGCGCCCAAATCCTCCCCGCGGATGAATCCTGAAGAAGAAGTCCATTTGCATGAATATTCCAGTGAACCGCGCTTGCGTGATATGCCGCGTACTCTGGTCAATTGGCCGCGCATCGCTGTGCTGGCCTTGATTCGTTTATATCAAATGGTGATCTCGCCAGGCTTGCCTGCGAACACTTGCCGTTTTTATCCATCCTGTTCTCATTATGGTTATCAGGCTGTTTATAAACATGGTGCGTTAAAAGGTTCGTTGATGGCGGTCTGGCGCGTATTACGTTGTAATCCGTTTAACCCCGGCGGATACGACCCCGTTCCCTAGAAATTTTTCTCGTGACGGTAATTGGCTGTCATGGGCGATGAGGAGAAGTAACCAACTTGAACATAAAACGATTGACACTAGTTTCGTTGATTGCGCTTGGCACACTGGTCTTAAGTGCCTGCTCAGGGGCTCCAGTGTCCAACAATTGGCATGGACTTGCCGCAGACGCGGAGCGCGCATATATTTCCAGTGGTACCCTTGTGTACGCAGTGGATCTAAAAACTGGAAATGAAATCTGGCGCTACCCCGCTGAAATTGACAGCAAATTATTATTTTATGCAACCCCTGTGCTCACTGCTGATGGTCAGCTCTTGATCGGCAGTGCGGGAACAAGTCATCCCTTTGTCAGCATTGACCCCACAACAGGCAAAGAGAATTGGACAGAGTCTTTTGCCAAAGGTGCATGGCTGGCTTCGCCGCTTATATTGGATGAAAAGATCTACGCTCCCAATACCGATGGCTTTCTATACGTCCTCGATATGAGCGGAAAAGAAACCGCCGACCCGATTAAGTTGGGCGGCGCTCTCTGGGCATCTCCCGCCACTGACGGCGCATTGCTGTATATCACTTCCCTGGATCATCAATTCCATATTATTAACCCAACCGAAGGCGTGGTCTCTGACCCCATCGACTTGGGCGGAGCGGCTCCGAGCAGTCCCGCAGTTGGCGCTGACGGTGTTTACGTCGGCTCATTTGCTTCCACAGTTGATTTCATCCAATCCAACGGTAAACATGAAGTCATTGCCACTGCCGAAAACTGGATATGGGGATCGCCTGCCCTTGACGGCGAAACACTTTACTATGCAGATCTGGATGGTAAAATTTATTCACTTGATCTTGCCACAGGCAGCCAAAATTGGGATGTTGTACAACCAGACGGACCCATCGTGGCGAGTCTGGTTGTTGCGGGTGACCGAATTTACGCTGCGACAGAGGCGGGTACTTTCGTCGCCCTCGATCTTGAAGGGAAAACCGTCTGGGAAAAAACAGTCGGCGCCAAGATATACACCACTCCCGTTGTTGCGGGTGATTTGATTCTCGTTGCACCGTATCAAGCTGAATTTGTCCTTGCCGCCTATGACGCGCAAGGCAAGCAAGCCTGGACGTTTACGCCAGCGAAATAAGGAAACTGACCCATGTGGGATACAATTATTATCAACCCCATGACCAATATTTTAGTGTGGATTTATGACGTCCTTGGTCATGGTCCGCACATGTTTGGTTTGGCAATCATTCTATTTACCATTCTTATCAAAGCAATTACCTGGCCCCTGAACGCCTCACAAGTAAAAGGCGCGCAAGCCATGCAGGAATTGCAGAACGATAAAGAATGGCTGGATATGCAAAAGAAATACGCGAAGGATAAAGAAAAGATCGCACAGGAACAAATGCGTATTTATAAAGAGCGTGGCATTAATCCTTTTGCGTCCTGCCTGCCGACCCTGATTCAATTCCCCATTATTATCGGTTTATATCAAAGCATCACACACGCGCTTTCTGTCACACCGTATGACATGCTTAAACTTGCACGCGCAATTTATCCCTTTCAGAATGTGGAAGGCATCATCCCGCTCAATAGCACATTTTTGTGGATGGATTTAGGCCGCCCTGAAGGTATATTGCAAAACCTAATTCACACCTCCTTCCTGCCCAATGGTTTTCCGCTGCTTGCGTTAATTGTAGCGCTGACCACATATGTTCAATCTAAACTAACCATGCCCACTTCCTCGAACCCCAACGACCAGTCTGCCCAAATGTCCAGCATGATGAGCATTTACATGCCGCTTCTGCTTGGCTGGTTTGCGTTGAACTTTGCATCGGGCATCGCTATTTATTTCATTACAAGTAACGTGCTGGGCATTGTTCAATACGCCGCAACCGGACGCGCCAATTGGAGTAATCTTTTACCCGGCGGTAATAAAAAATCTTCCACAAAAAAATAGGGAGGCACGATGAGCGACAGAACTACGCTTGAGATCATAGCCCCAACTGTTGAAGAAGCCCTCTTGCAGGGATTGTCTCAACTAGGGCTTACGGCTGATGCCGTTTCGGTCGAAGTATTAGATTCGGGCAGTAAAGGATTATTTGGACTCGGCGGCCGCCAGGTGCGTGTGCGCTTGATTGTGAATCCGCCGCCTGGGGAAGTAGTCGTTCCCGCCTCTCCACCCAAGCCCAAGCCTGCTCCTGTCAAACGGGCAGAATCAGCGCCGAAGGCAAAGGAAACCAAACCAGAGACCAAGGTAGAAGCAAAGGTAGAAACCAAGTCCGAGCCTAAGCCTGAACCCAAGCCACGTCGTGTTGAAAAGAAAACCGCGCCAGCTGAAGCCGCCGCCGTTGTGAAAAAAGCAGACAATCCTGATTCAGACCCAGTTCTCGATACGACCGAATCAATTGTCTCCAAGTTAATTTTTCACCTTGGCATGAAGGCGCAAGTCTCTGCTCATTATGATGAATCCAGCACCGATGACCGCCGCACCATTCAAGTGGATATTCGCGGCGACAACCTGAGCGCGCTCATTGGTCGTCACGCTGAAACATTGACCGCGTTCCAACACATTGCATCCTTAATGGTTGGCAAGCAGACCCAACAATGGGTGCAACTGGTCGTGGATGTGGAAGGCTACCGTGACCGTCGTGACAAGCAAGTTCGCCAGCTTGCCCTGCGCATGGTGGATCAGGTCATCAAGACCGGACGCAAAGCCACGCTCGAACCCATGACCGCCAGCGAACGCCGCACGATCCACATTGAATTGCGCGGACATCCCGCAGTCACCACCGAAAGCACAGGCGAAGAGCCGCACCGCAAAGTGGTTATTCTGCCGAAAGAATAAAACTCAAAAGATCGCCGCAAGGCGGTCTTTTTCTTTCATCCTTCACGCGAAGCGTTCATCCTTCATCCTTTCCCACACCCCTACGGTATAATTCGCCCATGCTTGAACTTGTTTCCCTTCAACCCGTGGATTATCTTGCCATAGGTCATATCGCCGCAGATATAACGCCAGCAGGCGTGTTGCTCGGTGGGACAGTTTCCTACTCGGCGTTGACTGCGCGGGCGCTGGGGCTGCGTGTGGGCATTGTCACAGCATCTGGAGAGGGTGCGCCGCTATCGGCGTTGAATGGTATTCCGATTGTGAATGTCCCTTCGGAATACAGCACGACCTTTGAAAATATAAAAACAGAAAACGGACGCAGGCAAATACTGCATCATCAAGCGTCGCCGATTCTGTTGGATCATATTCCGCAGGTTTGGCGCAGCGCGCCGATCATTCATCTTGCGCCGATTGCGTCTGAGTTGGATTCATCTTTGGCTGAAAAACTATCCGGCTCATTGCTGGGAATTACTCCGCAAGGCTGGATGCGCGTGTGGGACGAGAATGGTCAGGTGTCTGCCTCTGCCTGGGACGCGAATGCGAGCGACCAGTCCCTTCGTCACGCCGGAGCCGTTGTGATGAGCGTGGAAGATATCAACCGCGACCTGGAATTAGTCGAAGAGATGGCACACCAGACGCGCATCCTGTGTTTGACAGAAGGTGAGGCGGGCGCGGTCTTGTATTGGAATGGAGACCGCCGCCGTTTTCGTCCGTCTAAAATGGATGAGGTGGATGCGACCGGCGCGGGCGATATTTTTGCGGCGGCGTTTTTTGTGCGTTTGTATCATACGCGTGACCCGTGGGAAGCGGCGCGCTTTGCAACTCAACTTGCCGCGCGTTCTGTGACGCGCATTGGTTTGAATGGAATTCCAACTTCACAGGAAATCGAAGAATGTTTGGTGGAGGTTTTATCTTGACGAAGATTTATACGCTTGTGAATCAAAAAGGTGGTGTGGGGAAAACCACGACCACTATTAACCTTGGGGCATATTTGGCGCAGTTGGGTCAGCGCGTGCTGGTCGTGGATTTAGACCCGCAGGCCAATGCCACATCCTGTTTGGGGGTGGATAAACTTGGGGTGCAGGGTGGCACCTATGAAGCCTTGTTGGGCGACGCAAATCTTGCTTCTTATATCTTGTTGAACGAACGACTTAAATTATCACTGCTTCCGTCTTCGCCTTCGCTGGCTGGCGCGGAAATTGAACTGGTGGATGAGCTTGCGCGTGAAGTCCGTTTGCGAAAAGCGATTCTGTTGGTCGCAGATAAATATGATTACGTGCTGATCGATTGCCCGCCTTCGCTGGGGCTGTTGACCGTGAATGGGTTGATGGCTGCCATGGATGGCGTGATCGTGCCTGTGCAGTGCGAATTCCTTGCGCTGGAAGGCTTGGGTCAACTGACGCAGACCATCGAGCGCGTGCGTTCTTTGCTCTTCCCTGAGTTGAATGTGCGCGGCGTGGTGTTGACCATGTTCGACAGCCGCACCAACCTTGCCAATGATGTGGTTGCCGAAGTGAATCGGCATTTCCCAGAACAGGTATTCAAGAGTGTCATCCCGCGCAGTATTCGCCTGGCAGAAGCGCCATCGTATGGATTGCCGATTTCTGCGTACGCGCCCACATCTGTCGGCGCGGTGGCGTATGAGTCCTTGGCGAAAGAGTTGTTGATAAGCGACGGCGTTCAGTAATTTCGTAGGTCACGCTTGCAGCGTGACGGCCGCGTTCACAAAGTCCCCTTGGGGAAAACGCGACCTACCCTAAATAAGGAATTGAAAATGGCTCAACGAACAGGTCTTGGCAAAGGATTGGAATCACTAATTCCCACTGGCGGAAAAACTCCCCCGCCAGTTTCTACAAGTTTACATGTTGGCGGCGTGCAACAAGTTCCCGTCGAGTCGATTCAACCCAACCCGCGCCAGCCGCGTATCCATTTCAAGGAAGAAGACCTGGCCGAATTGGCCGCGTCGATTCGTGAGCATGGCGTGATTCAGCCGCTGATCGTCACACCGAAGCCGGATGGGACGTTTATCCTCATCGCGGGTGAGCGACGCTGGCAGGCTTCACAAAAAGCGGGCTTGCGGACTGTCCCCGTCATTACGCGTGAGGCGAACAACCAGGAAATGCTGGAAGTGGCGTTGATCGAAAACGTGCAGCGCGCCGACTTGAACTCAATGGAAGAAGCCGAAGCCTACCGTCAGCTTGTGGAAGAGTTTGGACTTTCGCACGAAGCCGTTGCGAAGCGTGTTGGCAAAAGCCGCGTGGCAGTCACCAACACATTGCGTCTGCTCGGTCTTGCGGATGTGGTCAAGCAGGCGTTGGTGGATGGACGGTTGACGGAAGGACACGCGCGCGCGCTGTTGGCTTTGTCCACGCAAAAGGCGCAAGCCTCCGCGATGCAGACTGTTATTAATCTCTCGTTGAGTGTGCGCCAGACCGAAGAGTTGATTAGAAAACTCGCGGGGCAGAAACCTGTCAAAGCGAAGAAAACAGGCAAAAGCGCGGACGTGAACGATGTTGAACAACGTCTGCAAAACAGCCTCGGCACAAAAGTCGCATTGAAGCATGGGGCAAAAGGCGGCACGGTCACCATCTATTATTATTCGGGTGAAGAGTTGGATGCACTGCTTGAAAAATTAACTTAACTTTGAAATCGGACAGCTTGCTGTCCGATTCTAGAATATAAAATCAACCATGAAACTTCTCTATAACGCCAACATTTACACACTAGATGAATCCCAACCCAAAGCCTCCGCCATGTTGATCTCGGGTGGGCGCATTCTTGCGGTGGGGGAGAAGGACGTGCTTGAATCTCTCGCGCATGGCAAGTTGGAAAAACAAGACATGCGCGGCAAAACCATTTTGCCCGGGCTGACAGACGCGCATTTGCACATTCAACATTACGCGCTTTTTCTTGGCAAGGTAGATTGCGAAACAAAAACAAAAGATGAGTGTTTGCGCCGCGTGGCGGAGCGTGTAAAAAAATCAAAACCCGGCCAGTGGATTTTAGGCCACGGCTGGAATCACAACGAATGGCTTCCCTCGCCTTTTGGGAGAGGGGCTGAGGGTGAGGGTTTTGAATTGCCGACCGCCGCCGAACTTGACGTGCTCGCGCCAAACAACCCTGTTTATCTCACAGCCAAATCACTGCACGCCGCGTGGGCAAATACCCCCGCGTTGAATCTGGCGAACATCACCAACGACACGCCCAATCCAAAAGATGGCGTGATCGTGCGTGACCAAGCCGGACGCGCAACCGGCGCATTGCTTGAAACGGCAATGATGCTGGTTGGTGATCTCATTCCCGAACCATCCATTGCCGAGATCGCAAATGCAATCGAAGCCGCCCAGCCTATTTTGTGGAAGATGGGGCTGACCGGCGTTCATGATTTTGATCGCCGTGATTCTTTTATGGCTTTGCAACAATTACACGCACAGGGTAAGCTAAAATTGCGTGTAAATAAAAATATCCCAATTGACAGCCTCGACCATGCTTTTGAACTTGGCTTGAGCACAGGCTTCGGCGACGACTGGTTGTGGATTGGCTCTGTCAAAGCCTTCATGGATGGCGCGCTCGGTCAGCATACGGCAGCCATGTTTCAGCCTTACTTGAACGAGCCTGAAAATCGCGGTATTCTTAACATGGATGGCGAAGAACTTTTTGAGCATTGCCGCCGCGCCGCAGATGTGGGGCTGAGCATGACCGTCCATGCCATTGGCGACCGCGCCAATCATGAGGTGCTCAACGCCTATCAACAATTGCGCGCCTACGAAACAGAAAAGGGACTGCCGCATTTGCGCCATCGCATCGAACATGTGCAAGTCCTGCATCCTGACGATGCGCCGCGATTTGCTCAACTCGACGTCATCGCATCCATGCAGCCCATTCATGCGCCGTCTGATATGTTGATGGCTGACCGCCTCTGGGGAGACCGCTCCGCGTTGGCTTACGGTTGGCGCACGCAGTTGAACTTTGGCGCGCACCTCGCTTTTGGATCAGATGCGCCCGTCGAATCACCCAATCCATTTTTAGGATTGAACGCCGCAGTCACGCGACGACGAGCAGACGGAACCCCCTCCGCTGCGGGTTGGTACCCCGAACAAAAATTGACTCTCGCTGAGGCATTGTCCGCTTACACCGTCGGCGCCGCCTATGCCGCCAACGCAGAACATCGCCTTGGCAAACTTGCCGAAAACTATCTCGCAGATTTGATCGTACTTGACCAGGATATTTTCTCCATCGATCCCAACGAGTTGTTGACCATGACCGCCTCCGCAACGATGATCAATGGTGAATGGGTTTTACAATAAAATTTTTAACTGAGCAGCCTATGTCGCAAATTGTTCCAAAACTTACCCCCGAAATGCTGATCCCCCGTATGGGAGAATACATCGTCCAAAAAGGACTCATCACTGAAGATGACCTGCAGAAAGCGCTTGCCTATCAGCAAGACCGGATAGACAAAGGTGAACATTATTTGCTGGGACAGGCGCTGATCGATCTCCAAAAATTAGATCGTGACACGCTCGACCAGGTGGTGACTGAGCAGATCATCCAATTGCGAAATGCTTTGCAATCATCAAACCGCAACCTCGAACAGCGTGTAAAAGAGCGCACATCCGAGTTGAATGAAGCATTGCAAAGGCTTTCAGAATTGAGCCAGATGAAAGCGAATTTTGTAGCCAACATCTCGCACGAATTACGCACACCGCTTACTCATGTAAAAGGCTATCTCGAATTACTGGTGACTGAGTCATTGGGAAATATTTCAGAAGAACAACGCCACGCCTTGCAGGTAAGCCAGCGAGCCACGACCAAACTTGAAAGCATAATCGACGACCTGATCATGTTCTCACTTGCCTCGCGCGGCGAGATGAGCATGAGGTTGGATAAAGTGGATATTCGCCGTATTGTATCGTTGGCGGCTAAATCTGCCTTATCAAAAGCGGAAGACCGCGGCGTGCAAGTTCTGGTGTCTGCCCACGAACATATCCCGTTTGTGCAGGCAGATTCTGAAAAAATCGGCTGGGTGATTAATCAGCTTCTCGATAACGGAATCAAATTCACCCCGTCGGGTGGCAGCGTGGTGATCAATATCAAGGAGGAAGGACATAATCTCGTCCTTGTCTCTGTCACAGATACAGGCATCGGCATTCCATCAACCCGCCTCAAGGAGATTTTTGAGCCGTTCCATCAATTGGATGGTTCCTCCACGCGGCATTACGGCGGCACCGGGCTTGGGCTTTCGCTTGTGCGCCAGATCATTGAGGCGCATGGTTCATTGTTAGACGCACAATCTGTGGAAGGAAAGGGTTCCACTTTCAAATTCCCCTTGCTTGCAGTATCTGAATAAATATGGACTTACAAACTCTCTCTACTTTACATGTCATCTTTCAGGAAGTTCAACGCAAGCAAGATTGGCGGGCTGCGTTGGACACCTTATTTGTATCCATGCGCGACTCTTTTATTTTTGATAACGTAGCCATTTATCTTGAAGACCCGCAAACAAAAGGACTGGATGTGGTCTACGCGCGTGCTGTGGGTCGCGGTAAAACCGCCGAAGCAGACGCCGTATGGGGCGAAAGTCTTGCGGCTGAAGCCATCGCAAAAGGTGAGATGATTTTGAAAGAGCCAAATTCAGGTACAGGCAAGACAGGCCGCCTGGGATTGGCACACTTATTAGGATTCCCACTCTATATCGGCTCAAAGATCGGCGGCGCGCTGGTATTCATCCGTTTTGGCGGGCCCGAATATTCCGAGATGCATATTCAAACCGCATCCTTGCAGGCTTTTTGGTCTGCCGCGCTCATTGAACGCCGAGACCTGCAAGAGGCGCGCACCGAATTGGATTCTGTCCAAAGGCAAATGCGTTTGCAGGATGATTTTGTATCCACCATTTCGCATGAGCTTCGCACGCCGCTGGGTTTTATTAAGGGCTACAGCACCAGTCTTTTGCGCGAAGATACCGTATGGGATACCGCCACTCAGCGTGAATTTCTTAATATTATTGACGAAGAAGCCGACCGCCTGACAAGGCTGATCGAAGACATGCTGGAGTCGGCGCGCCTGCAAAGCAAGACCCTCCAATTCAAATTCTCCCCTGTAAGAATTGACGCGCTTGTGCGTGATGTGGCAACACGTATCAACATGCATCATCCCGATTTGAAAGTTACTTTTGACTTCCAGCCCCTTCCGCCGATCCGCGGAGATGGTACGCGTCTTTCACAAGTATTTGAAAATCTTTTTAGCAACGCGATCAAGTACGCCCCCGATAAAGAGATCATTATTGCCATGCACTCCACAGTGGATAAGATCCGCATCGCATTTAACGATAAAGGGGATGGCATCCCTGAAGATTATCTTCCCTTTGTCTTTGAACGTTTCTACCGTGTGCCTGGCGAACGCACTGTCACTGGCACTGGGCTAGGGTTATACATTTGCAAGCAAATTATTATGGCACATCATGGTAACATTTGGGTAGAGTCAGCATTGGGCGAAGGCGCAACATTCATTATTGAATTGCCCGTGGAACCAATGCTTTAATCTATATCATCTTTGTTCATTTTAAGGAGATCGTTATGTCCAAGCGTATTTTGATCGTGGATGATGAGCCTCGCTACCTTCGCCTCCTGGAAGCCAACTTGCGTACAGAAGGTTATGAAGTAGCCACCGCACAGGATGGCGTGCAGGCGTTGGATGTGTTCTCGACCCAGCCGATAGATCTGGTGCTGTTGGATGTAATGATGCCGCGCTTGGACGGCTTTGGCGTTTGCCAGCGGCTGCGCGAGTTTTCGAATGTGCCCATCGTCATTTTGACGGCACGCGGAGAAGAGCAGGACCGTGTGCGCGGGCTTGATCTCGGCGCCGATGATTATTTGGTAAAACCCTTTTCAGCCACTGAATTACTGGCGCGCGTACGTGCTGTTTTGCGGCGCGCACATGCGCCCGCTGAAACGACGGGACAGGCGCGCTTCTTCACTCATGGCGGACTCAAAATTGATTTTGCGCGTGCAGAAGTATGGCGCGGCGAGGATCCCATTTCGCTTTCAGCCACAGAATACCGCCTTCTGCTTCAGTTCACGCATAATGTCGGCAAGATACTCACGTCAGAAGACTTGTTGACCAGCGTCTGGGGAGCAGAATATAAGAATGATAAAGAGATTCTATGGGTGAGTATTGCCCGCCTGCGTCAAAAACTGGAAGAAGATGCCCATACCCCGCATCATATTGTCACGCGTTCAGGGCTGGGCTACCTGATGCCACCAATTGAATCGTGACGTGAGCGCACACATCTGTCCTGCTTAGGAACATAATCCATGCCTGAAAAGAAAATCCTCATTATTGACGCAGATGTTGCCAGCCGCAACTTCATTGCTCGCAATCTGCTTGACCAAAAATATGAAGTCATTCAGGCTGGCTCTGGCAAAGAGGGATTAATTTCTGCATGGCGTGACCGCCCCGACCTTGCAGTGATAGACCCAACAATTACAGACATCACAGGCGAAGAACTTGCCAGAAAACTGAAACAGGATGCGCGTACTGCCAATATGCCCTTGATCGCTCTCAGCAGTGATCCAAGTGTGTTGCGTATAAAAACCTGCACTGATGCAGGTTTTAGTGAATATATAACAAAATCTGGGCAGGCTGTATCCACACTTAATGAGTCAGTCTATCGTTTATTAGGGGCTTCGGGTGCGCCTGCCAAACAGGGCGGCTTGCTGATGGTTTTCTTGAGTGCCAAGGGCGGAACGGGAACTTCATCCATTTGCGCGAATATTGCCATGAATATCGGACAGAATCAGCCGGAAGCGCGAGTGGTCGTCGTAGACTTGGTTCTGCCTATCGGTTCCATCGCGCCAATCGTTGGCTATACCGGAACGCAAAATATCGTCACAGTTACCGATATGACCCTACTGGAAACCTCTCCTGAATTCTTTCGCGATAAATTGGCTGAGTTGAAGTTGTGGCATTTTAATTTACTGGCAGGTTCGCCAGATCCGGAAAGTAGTACTCATCTAAAAGCGGGGCGCATTGGAGAAGTTATCTCTGCTTTAAAAGCATCCTATGATTATGTGTTGATCGACATTGGGCGTTCACTTTCCAGGATCACGTTGCCGCTCATTCAAAATGCAGATATCAATACTTTGATCGTAAGCACTGATGCAAGCACGGTGTCCCTATCAAAAACCATTTTGGATTATATGAAAAATAAGGGCGTGAATATGAATTCGGTTTTCGCCATTCTTAATCGCGCAGTGGGTTTGGAAGGTTTGAGCAAGGCAGAGACAGAGAAGGCGCTTGAAATACCGATCAAAATTACCGTGCCATATCTCAGCAGCAATATGGCTTTCGCCAATAGCCATCATCAGCCGTTCATTCTAAAATTTCCAAAGGATACTGCTTCAATTGTTTTCCAGGAAGCAGCAAAGGAAATGACCACTCTGGCTCGTGCTTTGCGGGCGGAATAACTACTATCGGCTTCCAGGATATTTTTATGCTGGCGGTCACAAAGGATTTGCGATATGACAATTGAATATGATGACAAGGGAAAATTCTATACTGATATTGTAAAAAAACTACCCGTGTCAGTTGTGATACAAACCGTTACTCATTTGGTACGCGGCTTGGTGCATGTCCGCGAAGGTGAACGGTTGAAGAATGAGCTTGAGCGGGATGAAATGTTTCTTGCTGTGACCAATGCCGCCGTTTATAGCGCAGATAACAAAGTTCTGTTCACAGTGCCGTTTATGGCGGTACAACGCGTGCAGATCATTTGGATTATGCCAGTTGCCGAAGAAGACCAAAAGGATTTGAGCGAATGACGTCTCTTAATTCATCAGCCCCAGGCAGGCTTACCGGTCAGGATCTTATTCGGCTAAAAAAATATCTTGCTGATAATCTTATGAGCGCGTTGGAATCGGAGGGTATATCTGTTGACCTGCGCCCCACCTTTATTAAGCAAAATATCATCCATGTCTACGAGCAGACGCAATTAAAATTACCCGACGACCTGCGTAAAGAAATATTCGAACAGGTGTTAAATGACCTGCTGGGCTTTGGCCCGATCCAGTCGTTGTTGGACGATGAAGATGTTTCAGAGATCATGGTCAACGGACCCAAAAAAGTATTTATTGAGAAAAAGGGAAAATTGACCAAGACCAATGTCACCTTTGATGATGATGACCACGTCTTGCGGATCATTGACCGTATCATTCTTCCGCTTGGTCGCCACGTGGATGCTGATTCTCCCACTGTGGATGCGCGTTTGCCTGACGGTTCACGCGTGAATGCGGTGGTTCGTCCGGTGGCTATTGATGGACCCGCCATTACCATTCGAAAGTTTCGCAAAGATAAACTCCAAGTGGAAGATCTCATCAACTTTGGGTCACTGACCAGACCCATGGCTGATTTTTTGGAAGCCTGTGTAAGAGCGCGCTTTAATATTATTATCTCCGGCGGTACAGGTTCAGGCAAAACGACACTATTGAATGTAATGTCTGGCTTTATCCCCGAAAATGAGCGTATTATCACCATTGAAGATGCCGCTGAATTGCAACTCCAGCAGGATCACGTAATGCGTATGGAAACTAAAACCGCCAATGCAGATGGGCTTCATGCTGTGACCATCCGTGAGCTTGTAAAGAATTCACTGCGTATGCGCCC
>CAMCQT010000011.1 GCA_945877125.1 Candidatus Brevifilum fermentans
TAGAAAACACGCTGGTCACCAGGACGCCAGTCGCCGCGCGCCACCGTAATGGATTCGCCAATTAACTTTTCAAGTTTCGGCCCAAACTCCGCCCAAATGGACATCACATTTTCAGGTCCGCCGCCGAGGTTATAAACCTGCCCCGCAGACACATCAATTTTTTCAATAGCCAGATCATACGCGTTGACCAAATCGGTCACGTGCAAAATATCGCGCACCTGTTTTCCATCACCGTAGATCGTAATCGCCCGCCTCATCACAGCGGCAATGATAAACCAAGCCACCCAACCCTGGTCTTCGATGCCAAATTGGCGCGGACCATAAATACAACTCTGGCGCATTACAACAGTCGGCAGATCGTACATTCTGGCATAATCGCGCACGTATTGATCGCCCGTGCCTTTGGAGCATCCGTACGGAGAATGGAAATCCAACGGCTGAGTTTCAGGACACCCCTTCACCAAATCCTTGTACCGCCAGCGAGTCGCTTCCTCGGTCAGTTCAACATCATCCATCCCGCCGTAGACCTTATTAGTGGAGGCATAAATAAAAATCGGATTTCTACCCGACAAACGCGCGGCCTCAAGCACATTAAATGTACCCAACGCATTGCATTCAAAATCGTCGCGCGGATTAATGACCGACGTAGTCACAGCCACCTGACCCGCCAAATGCACGATCACATCTGCACCTTTAGCTGAATCAGCGATCCTATCGGCATCGCGCACATCCCCAACAATTACATCGAAAGCAGTTTCCCCAAACTCCTGCTTCAACCAGTCGAGGTTACGAGGCGCACCCGCACGCGCAAAATTATCATAAATGGTCACCTGCTCACCGCGTTTCAACAAACGATGAACATAATTTGAACCGATAAACCCGGCACCGCCGGTGATGAGATATTTTTTAGCCATTATAAATTTACCTCCTCAGAATTTTCTACATTTTGTTTGCTTCTCATATTCATCAACTGCTGATAAACACCCGAAAGGGTCTGCCCTTCGCGCATCAGCCCAATGCCGCCGATCACACCGCTGTTGAGATAATTATATAAACGCATGGTCAACGCCGCAGCAAGAGCCGTGGACTGGTCATGGGTAAATACGAACAAAGCCGCGCTAACTGCCCCTTCAAAAGTACCAACTCCGCCCGGCAAAGCAGGGATCGCTCCGCCAAACGCAGCCGCACCCAAAATGAACAAAGTCCACTCAGGACGAGCTTGAGGGAAGAAAGCCAGCGTGATCAAATAATAAGCGGCAAGAGCCATAAGCCAGTTTAAGCTCATCCAAAACAAAAAGCGGATAAAGAGCCATCCATTCGTAAGCACACCCAGTCCATCCAAAAACGGCTCAAGGAAACTGCCGCCAAATTTATGAAGGACGTGCCAACGCGCACTGAGCTTATGGAAGGTATCCAACGCCCATTTGTTATTGCGAGCCAGCACATACATCATCACGAGCCCCAAAATAACCACAACCCCCACAACATAACCGATCTTTGCAGAACCTTGAGAGTCTGCCACGTATGGCAAAGCCGCCAGTAATATCGCGGCAGAGAAAGCCAGGTCAACGACACGTTCAATGATGATGGTGGGTAAAATCTCGCTGAAAGTCATCCCCGATTTTCGGCTGAGAAGAAAGGCGCGCCCAAGTTCGCCGAGGCGGAAGGGTAAAAAATTATTGAGCAAGTAGCCTTCGCCCGCTGAAAAAAGCACATCCATGTACTTTGGCTTGTCGCGCAACAATGTCTGCCAGACCTTCGCGCGCACAAACAACCACAAAAACGACAGGACGATTGAGCCTGAAAGAATACGATAATTCGCAGTGCGGATCGCATTCCACGTGGTTTTGAAATCAACAAAATAGAAGAGCGCCGCGATCAAGGCGATACTGACCAAGGCGCCGGGGAGCCATTGTTTTGAGTTTTTAATAAATTTCGACATGGGGTTTAATTACCAATCACCAATCACCAATTACAAATCACGTAATTTGTAATTGGTGATTGAATTAATCATCATCGAGTTTTAACACAGCCATGAAGGCGTCCTGTGGGATCTCCACATTGCCGACCATCTTCATGCGTTTCTTGCCCTTCTTTTGTTTCTCGAGCAATTTCTTCTTACGGGAAATGTCGCCGCCGTAACATTTTGCAAGGACATCCTTGCGTGTGGCTTTGACATTCGCGCGCGAAATAATGCGCCCGCCTGCAGAGGCTTGCACAGCCACATCAAATAACTGGCGCGGAATCAATTCCTTAAGTTTGGTGATGAGACGCTGTCCCTTATGGAACGCATCCTTCTCGTGGACAATCGCCGCGAGCGCATCGACAGGTTCGCCATTGACGAGGATTTCCAGCTTCTGCAATTTGTCGGCGCGATATTCGAGGAATTGATAATCGAGCGAGGCATAGCCTTTGGTGCGTGACTTCAACAGATCGAAGAAGTCAATAATAATTTCAGAGAGCGGAATTTCAAAATCAAGTTGTACGCGATGCGGTGCGGGATATTCCTGTTTCTTGAAAATGCCGCGACGTTTGATGACCAGTTCCATGATGGGACCGTAATAATCAGTCGGCGTGATGATCTCGATGTTCATCCACGGTTCGCGCACTTCGACGATCTTGCTTGGGTCGGGCAACTCGGCGGGCGAGTCTACGGTGACAACTTTGTCGCCGATCATCAATACTTCATATTCCACCGAAGGCGCAGTGAAAAGCACATCCAGGTCATATTCGCGTTCGATGCGTTCCTGAATAATTTCCATGTGGAATAAACCGAGGAAACCAGCGCGGAAACCAAACCCCAGCGCCTGTGAGGTTTCGGGTTGGAATGTCAATGAAGCGTCGTTCAATTGCAACTTGTCCAACGACTCGCGCAGAGAACTGTAATCTTCCGCGTCAACGGGATAAATACCCGCGAAAACCATCGGCTTGGGGACGTGGTAGCCGGGCAATGCTTCATCAGCAGGCGCGGCTGCGAGCGTGATCGTGTCGCCCACGCGGCATTCATGCACGGTCTTGAATCCCGTAGCGATGTAACCTACCTCGCCAGAGCCGAGCATTTCCACAGGCTGCATACCCGGCACAAAGATGCCAATTTCAACGGGACGCAGATCCAATTTGGTGGCGAGCATCCTCAGCACATCGGTGGATTTGATTTTGCCTTCCATGATGCGGACGTACGCGATGACGCCTTTGTACGAATCGTAATGCGCGTCGAAGATCAGCGCGCGGACGGGTTTGTCATCTACATCCTTGGGAGGCGGCACACGTTTGACGATCTCCTCGAGGATTTGGTCGATGTTGATGCCTTCCTTGGCGGAGACGCGCAGAACCGCATCAGGATCAACCCCGAGCAGGGAGCCTACATCCTCAGCCACTTCGTCGGGACGGGCTGAGGGGAGATCAATTTTATTGATAACGGGAACAATTGTCAGGTCGGCTTCGAGCGCCTGATAGAGATTCGCCAAAGTCTGAGCTTCGATCCCCTGAGTCGCATCCACCACCAAAATCGCGCCTTCGCAGGCTTTGAGCGCGCGGCTGACTTCGTAGCCGAAGTCCACATGCCCAGGTGTGTCGATCAGGTTCATCTCATAGCGTTGATTAGCTTGTGAAGTGTAAAACATGCGGACAGCCGAGGACTTGATGGTGACGCCTTTTTCGCGTTCGAGGTCCATGCTATCGAGCGCCTGCTCGGTCATGTCGCGCTCAGAGATGGCGCCTGTTAATTGAAGCAGGCGGTCTGCAAGCGTGGATTTGCCATGGTCAACATGGGCGATAATACAGAAATTACGGATGTGGTCAGTCATATGCGGGGCAAAGTATACCCGATTAAAAAGTGACAGTCACCTTCGCGAAGCGGGTGACTGTCACTTCCAAACTTTTTTGTTTTATTTCTTCGCAGGGAACCAGTGTTTTACATCGCGCCTGTTTCTGAGGAAGATAAGACCTGTGACGGCGATACCAAGATAATAAACGTATTGAATATAAACAATAAAGTTACCGCCAACATCCACGCCAAGTTGGGACGCTAACGCATCGGCTACTGCACCGTCCAACTGTTTCTGCCATAGTGTCAGGAGCCCCAACCCAACAACTCCAAAAAGAATGGTCCACAAGTTGGAAAAAAAGCCCTTTCGGCTGGTCAATCCGTTCACTATGAAATAGGTAAGCCCAAGGAATAGAATGATATTCGCTGTAAATTCAACAAATATGTTGAGTGGCAGAGTATCTCGCAAGTCGACCAGATAATGCAAAGCGGAGCCAATATTGACCACAGCTAGAAAGATAATAAAGTAATAAATAGCAGTGATCGTAGGTGAATAAACTGCCTGGGAACTGACAGGCCGCATCCCCAGTGACTTAAGCAGCGCTTTGGGGTCTGGCAGCAACTGGGCAATCGTATCGAGCCCGCGCACACCGGGTCGAAAATCGATCCACTGGATCTTGGATAATTTTTTCGAAATATTGTTATTGGTCTGTACCAAAATCGGGAAAAGCATTTGGCTTTCAGGACTGGCTTCGGTATCTGACTTGAACTGCGAAATGAGCGCAAAAACCGCCTTTGCTTCCTGAATTGTATCCACCTGGGGATGCCCATATTTCTTGAGCACAGCGATCAGGTCTTCAGCAATGACGCGATCCTGAAAGACATAATCCACATAAAAAGGGATGGGGGCGGGATTTTGAATCTTTGGATCCTGTGGATTAATATATTTGGGGATGATCGCTTCTGGTCTGCCCCATCTTTGCATGGCAGGAGAACGGAGAACAAAGAGCAGGGTCAACCCGAAAATAAGACTTGGCAAAAAAAGCTGATCAGTTAATAACACTGATAAAAGATCAAAATCTGCATCGGAATTATTTAAAGAAAAAATAAATACTGAAAGCAGGGAGGCAAGCGGTAATGCCGCCAAAGCAGCTTGCACATGTGTGAAATTAAAATTGCGTTTGTATATCTTATAAGGGAGCGGAATCAAAACCAGTGGAATAAACAAGGTCCACCACTCGTAAGCCGATAGAATCGCCACCACCATGCTAATCACAAAAGCAACCCAGACAATCCACGGGGCTTTAAAACCCGTTTCTGGCACAGGGTGTTCTTCCTGAATCGGTTGTTTCAGTTGCGAGAATAATTCTGCCAGCCCCGCTTTATAACTACCGCGGAAATCAACCCACTCGTATTGTTCCAACTCTTTGGGTAAATCCACTGCTTCAAAGATCAGGAGAATGACACGCTTCTTCATATCCAAAAAGTGACGCCATTCCAAAGCCACATATTCCGATGCAAGCGCAGCCTTGGAGACCACCAGCAGAACAGTATCCGCCTCGTTCAAGCCTTTATCGATCTGCACATTCCATGGAGTGCCGGGAATCAACGCGCGATAATCGAGCCAAACGTTGTAATTTTCGCCTTCCAGCTTGCTCACCAGATCATCAACAAAGCCAAGTTCGCGCCGCGAATAACTCATAAAAATATTTGTGGTCATATCTGCATCCTCTAGCCTAAAATATAAAATATCAGTAATAAAAAACGAAACCCGTCGCTGCGGGTTTCGTTTCGTTCTTATCTCGTGAAGCGAAAGTCTACTTCACCAAATTTCTCAGCACCGTGTGCAAAATACCGCCATTGCGGAAATAATTCACCTCAACATCGGTATTCAACAGAACGGTTGCTTCGAACGCGACCACCTCGCCATTCGATTTCTTTGCCTTGACCGTGATCTCACTTTGCGGTTTGACGCGGTCATTCAATCCTTCGATGGAGAATACTTCGCTTCCATCCAAGCCGAGAGATTCGGCGTTTTGTCCCTGAGTGAATCTCAGCGGAAGCACGCCCATGCCCACAAGGTTCGAGCGATGAATGCGCTCAAACGACTCAGCAATGACCGCCTTCACGCCTTGCAGCATGGGACCCTTCGCGGCCCAGTCACGGCTGGAGCCTGTGCCGTATTCCTTGCCCGCGAGGACAATGGACGCAACACCCGCTTCTTTATATTTCATCGCCGCGTCGAAGATGGACATCTCCGCGCCATCGGGTTGATGTTTGGTCAGGTTGCCTTCCTTCGGCGCAACCATCACATTCTTCAAGCGGATATTCGCAAACGTGCCGCGTGCCATCACCAGGTCATTGCCGCGGCGCGTGCCGTATTGATTGAAATCCTTTGGCTGAACGCCGCGTTCCTGTAGGAATTTGCCCGCCGGAGAATCCGCGGCGATGTTGCCCGCAGGCGAGATGTGATCGGTGGTGATCGAATCGCCAAACATGCCAAGCACACGCGCATCCTTGATCTCTTGAATGGATGGTGTATCCAATGTCAACGTCTGGAAATACGGCGGATGATGAATGTAGGTTGAGTCATCGCTCCACTCGAACAGGTCGCCTTCCTTGACCTTGATCTCCTTCCACATATCCGAGCCGGAGAACACATCTGCATATTTGGATTTGAACATCTCAGCTTTGACATTCGCCTCAATCGCTTCGCTGACTTCCTGTTGGCTGGGCCACAAATCCTTGAGATATACAGGCTGATTATTTTTGTCTGTGCCAAGCGGCTCGGTCACCAGATCAATATCTACTGTGCCGGCCAAGGCATACGCCACCACCAGCGGAGGTGAAGCCAGATAATTCGCCTTCACCAGCGGATGCACACGTCCTTCAAAGTTTCGGTTACCAGAAATGACCGCCGCCGCGACCAAGTCACCGCCGGTGACAGCCTTGGCAACTTCGCCCGGCAACGGACCAGAATTCCCGATACAAGTTGTGCAGCCATACGCAATGACATTGAATCCAAGCTTGGAAAGCGGCTCGATCAAGCCTGCGCTCTTAAGATATTCAGTCACAACCAGTGAGCCGGGCGCAAGCGAAGTTTTGACATACGGCTTGACGTTCAAGCCTTTTTCAACGGCTTTCTTTGCTACAAGTCCCGCCGCGATCAACACGGACGGATTGGATGTGTTCGTGCAGGATGTGATTGCCGCGATGACAACCGCGCCATGCTTCATGATTTGGGAGCCGCCGTTTGTTCCGAAAGTCGCTTCACGATTCAAGGCATCGCCAGAGAGATCGTAGCCGCGATCTTTAATCGGGGCGGTCAATGCCTTTCGGAATGTATCCTGCATATCGGTCAGCGCGACGCGGTCTTGGGGTCGCTTGGGTCCTGCCAAAGACGGCACGACAGATGCGAGGTCAAGTTCGAGCGTGTCGGTATATTCAGGTTCGGGAGAATTCGCGTCGCGGAAGAGTCCCTGTGCGCGCATGTAGGCTTCGGTGCGATCCACTATTTCGTCGGAGCGACCCGTTAGACGCATGTAGCGCAGCGTCTCTTCATCCACTGGGAAGTAGCCCATGGTGGCGCCGTATTCGGGAGCCATGTTCGCAATCGTGGCGCGATCCGTCAGAGACATGTTGCTGAGTCCTTCGCCAAAGAACTCGACGAATTTATCCACTACGCCTTTCTTTCTCAGCATTTGAGTCACGGTCAACACGAGGTCGGTGGCGGTCACGCCTTCATTGAGCTTGCCGAAAAGTCTGAAACCAATCACGTCGGGGAGAAGCATATCCATCGGCTGACCGAGCATGACGGCTTCGGCTTCGATGCCGCCCACGCCCCAGCCCACCACGCCCAACCCGTTAATCATGGTGGTGTGCGAATCCGTACCCACGACGGTATCGGGGAAGGCCAAAACCTCCGAGGTCTCCAAGACCTCGGAGGTTTGTTTGGTCATCACGACTTCGGCGAGATTTTCAAGGTTGACCTGATGCACAATGCCGGTCATCGGCGGCACAACGCGGAAGTTGCTGAATGCTTTTTGTCCCCACTTGAGGAACTCATAACGTTCGCGGTTGCGCAGGAATTCCATTTCGGTATTGCGGTTGAGTGCATCGGCAGTGCCGAAGAAATCAACTTGCACCGAGTGGTCAATGACCAGATCCACCGGCACCAGCGGATTAATTTTCTTCGGGTCGCCGCCCAAACGAGCAACGGCGGCGCGCATGGCAGCCAAATCAACGACGGCGGGCACGCCCGTGAAATCCTGCATGACCACACGCGCAGGGAGGAAGGGAATTCCGGGGCGCGCGCCTTTCGGCGTCCACGCGGCGATGTTCTTCACATCAGCCTGCGTGATTTCCATGTCATTACATTGGCGGAGGGCGGCTTCAAGCACGACGCGGATCGAGTAGGGCAGTTTGCTGAGTTTGGTCAAACCAGCCTTCTCCAACGCATCGAGGCGGAAGATGATGTATTGCCTGTCTCCCACTTTCAATACATCACGGGACTTAAATAGATCTTGCATTTTAATACTCCTTTGGTGATGAGGATTTCATAGTCACGCTTGAAGCGTGACCTACACTCACACCACAACTTTGCGAAGAACCCAAAGGAGCGCCTTTGATATCCTTGATACATGTGGTGGGGTTTATATAACCATGTCATTGCGAGGGCGTTCTTATTTTTTGCCCGAAGCAATCTCCAATGTAATAAGAGGTTGCTTCGTCGGGGAAAGCGCCCTCCTCGCAACGACATAAATCTACAACTTCATTTCCTTCTTAAGCGACTCAACCAGCTTTGTTTTTTCGTCATCATTCAAAAAGGATGCCTGTGCCGCGTTCAACACACTTTGCTTTAGAACGCTCATCGGTACGTTTAATTTTTCGCAGACATGCTGATATTCATGCGAGAGCGTAATGCGCGAAACACTCGGATCATCGGTATTGATCGTTACATTCAGACCTGCCGCGATCATGCTCGGCAGGGGATGCAACGGCAGCGACCTGACCACCCCCGATTGATAATTGCTCGTCACGCACACTTCAAAGACCGTGCCGCGTTCCTTCGCCAGCGCCACAACACTTTCATCTTCCATCACACGTACACCGTGACCAATGCGCTCGGCGCCCAGATTTAGAATTGCATCGCGCACGTTCTCCGCGCCGCCCCACTCACCGGCATGGATGGTGACATGCAGTCCGGTTTGTTTTGCTTCCTTGAAAATTCCTTGAAACGGATCAGACTTAAACTCCGCTTCGTTGCCAGCCAGATCAATGCCAACCAGTCCATCTTTGATATATTCCATCGCCAGCCAGGCCACCTGCTCGGCAAGTTCGGGACTTTCGTGACGGTTGACCGATGCGATCAAGCCCACTTTTATTTTATATTTCGTTGCGGCTTCCTGCGCGCTTTTCACCACCCAGTCCATTACATCGTGCAGCGGAAAACCCTCAGCGCGGCTTAAAGCCACGGGTGTAAACCTCAGCTCAAGGTAGCAGATATTATCGTGCGCCGCATCCTCCACGGCTTCACGGGTCACGCGGTCGATCACATCGGGCGATTTATAAAAAAGGCGTAGTGTTTTGAATTTATCGAGGAAGTTTGTGAAGGTCAGCGGGTCCTGGTCTTGCACTTGCACCAGTCCGCTTAAATTGAACATACTGATGGGAACCGTCACCCCATGTTGACGCGCAATATCCAGCATCGTTGTCAGACGCAGAGAACCTTCCAAATGGCGGTGTAATTCCACCTTTGGAAGAGAGAAGAATTGATTCAACGGAGTGGTTTCGTCGCGCAACAATCTGCCTCTAAAGTTTCATGCCTATCCGAATAATGGAATGTGGACTTTAGTCCGCGCTCCATTATTCGGATAGTGCCCTAGAGGCTGTTTTATAGTTCATTTTTTTCACCACAGATGAACACAGATAAAAAGGATTTAAGAACCTTTTATTGAGCTATGTATCAAAAAAATCTGTGTTCATCCGTGTTTATCTGTGGTGAATTTTGACTTTAAAACAGTCTCTTAGTGACGCTTTCGTTTCTTTTTATTGCCGCCAGCCTCAACTTGCGGCTGTACGGCGCTTGGAGCAACGACATTACTTTCAGAAGTTTCAATGGGAGTAATTTCCACGCGCCGCGGTCTTGCCGCAAACGCGCGTCCGATCACCAGTCCGCGCACGTCTTCCAGCAGCTGCTGGAACATTTCCGAAGCGCGTCCTTTGTATTGTACCAGTGGGTCACGTTGGGCGTAAGCCTCAAGCCCGATGGAGATACGCAGCGCCTCGACCTTTGTCAGGTACTCGACCCATAGCTCGCTGAACGCGCTCAACAACAACTGACGGTGGACTTCATTCAGCACATATTTTCCGATGGATGCGATCAATAGCGCGCGGTCTGACTCGTCGAGAGTTGACACTGCGTCGTTGAGTCGGCTCTCGCCGAAAGCGATGCGCGCCGCCGGTCCGAAATCCGCAAGTTTGGCGGCGTTCTGACTCAAGCGCGTATATTCAGTTTGTCCCCACGTGGCGCGCAAGGTCTCTTCCGCCAGTTCAAGATGCGCCATCACATCTTCATTGATATCCTGCGCCTGGCGTCCGTCCAGCAGTTGCGCGGCAAGGAAGACATACGTAAAGCGCATGAATCCCTGCCTGACCTGCTTGTGCGTTTTCTGGTCAAACGTGGCGCGTGTGCCATGCGACAAGGTCAACAACAAACGCAGTTTCGCGCCGTCGCTGTCCACTGACTCATGCTGGAGGAAGTTATCAAAGTCATGTGCAATTTGTACGTTAAGACGTTCCTGCTTATGCGCCAGTCCATCGCGCGCGGTCTGCATGATGATCTCAGCCAGTTCGTCCCAATCCGAAGGCAGCGGAGTTGCCCACTGCAACTGCTCGCCGACACGGTTTTGGATCGCGCCGATCAGACGTGTGGCATTGAGCGCGGTCAATTGATCCGCGACCATATCCTGAATATCTTCCTTGACCGCCTCGGGGTCTTCGCTCAAAGTGCGGGTCATTTCAGTGTTGAGTTTCAGCGGCAAATGCACCAGCGAGCTGATCTCTTCAATGATCTTCTGCGGGCGCGGAGCATCTTCCCGGTCGCGCAGACCTTCAAAGAAGGCGTCGAGCGCATCATCCCGTTCAGCGGTCTGCGCCTCAAAACCTTCGCGCGTCTTTTCCACCAGTGATTCGATGGCGCGCAGGTTGTGCGCGTTTTCTGTTTCAATGGCGCGGGAGATGACATCCAACGTTGAACGTTTAACGTTTTCTGCATCGCCCTTGATCTGATCCACCAGCAGTTTGAAGCCGTAGGATGGGAACAAACCCTTTTCCGTATCAAATGCGGGCTGCACCTGATCGAGCCATGCGATCAATTTCCACGGACCTTCTTCGTCAGCCAGACCAATTTCAACGCGCTTGGTCACTTCATTCTGGAGCATGTCCGCCACGTCTTCGCTCAGGTCTTCCTTGACGAAGATACGGTCCCGTTGATTGTAGATCTGCGAGCGCTGTTTATTCAGCACATCGTCATATTCAAGCAAATGCTTGCGGACATCAAAGTTCGCGCCTTCCACACGGGTCTGCGAGCTTTCGATGATATTGCTCACCAGCCGCACTTCCAGCGGAAGCGAGTCGTCCACCTTGAGCCGTTCCATCAGCCCGCTGACCTGGTCACCGCCGAACATACGCATCAGGTCATCTTGCAGCGAGAGGTAAAAGCGCGAGGAACCCGGGTCGCCCTGACGGGCGGCGCGTCCGCGCAACTGGTTGTCAATGCGGCGCGCTTCATGCCGCTCGGAGCCGACCACATGCAAGCCGCCCAGATGCTTGACGCTTTCCATGTCTTCGAAATATTGCAGGAAGAGTTTGACTTCGGCGTCGTACAAGCCATAGTTTGCAGGATCAACTTTCAGCAAAGCCTGACGGCGCTCTTCGAGCGTCATGTCGAACGGGTCGGCATATCCAGATTTTCGCAGGACACGGTTGACCGCCGCGATACATTCTTCCGCCAGTTCGCCGCCGAGTTTGATATCGACACCACGACCCGCCATGTTGGTGGCGATGGTCACCGCGCCAAACGCACCCGCGCCCGCGATGATCTGCGATTCTTCGGTGTGCCTGCGCGCATTCAACACTTGATGCTGAACGCCGCCCTGCAAGACCGTTTTCAGGCGCTCCTTGGATTCCTCGGGTAAATTGAGCACCTCAAGCAGAACCTGTAAATTACCGGCTTCTTCGGGATTGATGTTGGTCATGCCGTGCGGCTTGATAAAGTTACGCAGCATGTCAGGCGTGATCTTCTCGATCGGCTCGTTGAACGGCGCGAGTTCGGAGATCAGCCGCCCATCTTCTTCGAGGTTGTTGGCTTTCATGTAAGCCCGTCGCACAAGAGTCACTTGCAGTAAACGGCGAACAGGCTCGGGCTTGAGTCGGCTCGAAAGTTTGTCAGAAGATTCGACCGAGGTCGTGCCTACCAGCATCGGGCGTCCCAGCGTATGGTAGCGGATGATCTCCGTCACGATGGCGCGCAGTTTGGCTTCGGCGGTGCGATAGATCACATCGGGGTAATCTTTCCTGCGATAGAAGATCTTGCCGTCGGCGGGGCCGCCTTTGGCTGTGTAATAAAAATACTGATAGCCTTCCTCGTCCTTGGCTTTTTGCTCCACCAATGTGGCATCGGCGCGAACCGACTGGTACTCAAGATTGGTCGGGACGGGCGCGACTTCAATTTTATAGATTTTGTTGAACTCTTCGGCTTCGGTCAAAGCGGTACCGGTCATGCCCGCCAGTTTTTGATACATGCGGAAATAATTCTGCAATGTGATCGTGGCGTAGGTCACGTTCTCCGGCTCGACCTTCACGCCTTCCTTGGCCTCCACCGCCTGATGCAGACCATCGCTCCAGCGCCGACCAGGCATTTGGCGACCCGTGAATTCATCCACGATGACCACCTTGCCGCCCTGCACCAGATAATCTTTATTACGATGGAAAAGATATTGCGCGCGCATAGATTGTTCGAGGAAGCCGGTCAGACGCGCCTGCTCGGGCGTCAGGTCTTCCGGTCGGTCGGGATCCAGCAGCGGCTGGCCCAAAAGCGCTTCCACATGGCTGATGCCGACTTCGGTCAGTGAGACGTTGCGGTCTTTTTCGCTGACTTCGTAATCTTCGGGCTTCAACTGTTTGACGATGTTGCCCATGATGCCATAATATTCCAGGTCACCAGAGGACGGACCCGAGATAATGAGCGGGGTACGCGCTTCGTCGATTAGCACGTTATCCACTTCATCGACGATGGCGTAGTAATGACCGCGCTGTACTCGGCTGTCGAGCCGCATGGCCATGTTATCGCGCAGATAATCGAAACCGAATTCAGAGTTCGTTCCGTAGGTCACATCCGCGCTGTAGGCCTCGACCCGATCCACCAGCCGCAGGTGACGTTGATCTTCATGCGGTGACTCGCGCTCGAAATCCACCATGAAGGCTTTCTTGCCATTCTCTGTGGCGGCGGCCATTTGCAGCACACCGACCGAGACGCCGAGCATCTGGAAAATGGGCGCCATCCAGCGCGCATCACGCCGCGCCAAATAATCATTGACCGTGATCAAATGCACGCCGCGTCCGGTCAACGCGTTGAGATAGACCGGCAGGGTCGAGACCAACGTCTTGCCTTCGCCTGTCCGCATCTCCGCGATCTGACCGTGATGCAGCGCCCCGCCGCCGATGATCTGCACATCATAATGCCGCAGACCAATCGTCCGCTTGGAGGCTTCGCGCACGACAGCAAACGCCTCGGGCATGATCTCATCCAAAGCATCCTGTTCGTATTTGTGACGCAGGGTTTCGTCTTCCCCCCCCTGCCCCCCGACTGACGGGGGGTTTAAGCCTTCCAGTGCCAGAGCAATACGCGCCTTGAATTCATCCGTCTTGGCACGCAAGGCTTCATCGCTCAAGGCTTCAAATTCCGCCTCAAGCGCGTTGACCTGCACAGCCAGGTTTTCAAATTGTGCAAGTGTTTTCTTTGTGGGGTCACCACTGAATAGTTTTACAAAGTTTTTTAGCATAAAGTATCCCTTTCAAGGACGGGATTATAGCATGGGAGGTTGGGCGGAGAATTTGAATTATATTAATGTTTGGGGATGCCGTGCAACCCCCTCCGGCTTCGCCACCTCCCCCATTTTCAAGAGCAGAAAATGGGGGAGGAAATCATCCACTCCCACAACCCAATCCTCCCCCAAATCTGGTCTTGATTTGGGGGACATCGTACCCGAAGCGAAGCGAGTGGTAGGTGCCCGAAGGACGGAGGGGGTCGTAGTGCAACCCCCTCCAACCTCCCCCCACAAGGGGGGAGGCTTTTTTATGCTTGCCACAAAGCCTGTCGCGCACGAAACTCTCAAAGCGTAACCCTTCCCCCTCTTGGGGGAAGGTGCCCGAAGGGCGGATGAGGGTAACTCCATCTACTGATTAACAGACCACCCCATTGCGCCGAGCACAAAAACAAAATACACCATAAAACAGCAAAAGCCCACCACGCCCAACCCAACCTGTATCCAGCCCATGATGATGCCTGCGGTGGCAAGACCATCGCCGCTGACCACTGCCGGAACCGCGCGTGTTTCCTTGCGCGCCGCATAGCCGGTCAGGATCGCGACCACGCTCCCGATGACAGGCAGCATGGTGAATCCCAATATCCCTGCGATCAGGCTCACAATCGCCAGTGTGCTTGTGGGTAAAACGGTATCGTTCATATTTTGCGAAGCGTTCTGTTGACTCATTGATTCTCTCCTTTATCTCTTCTCAAAGTTCTTCCGCCAATGCCTTATCCAGCACGGAGGATAGAAGCGCATACAAACCCTTCTCATCCGCGAAGGTCTCGATCACGATATTTCCAATGATAGCATTAGCCGTGGACAAAGTGGATTTGACCTTCATGCCTTCTTCGTAAAGATACGCATTGCGTTTCCTGTGCATCACTTTGCTTTTTGCAAGCACGATCAATGTCGTGTACGCCCCCACTGCAAGTTCGCGCTCTCCGCGGAAACGAATATGATCTCCCATCAAGACGCCGAACACGTCTCCCATAAAGGTTTTCGGCGAGTCATCTGCTTCTTCGATCTCGATCAGCGCCAACACTTGATCGGAACCTTTTTTCACGATTGCAATATCCAGTTGACTCAACTCAGTTTCCCGACCGTACGTATCGCCAAACCACGATACGATCTTCCCCACATTTTCCTTCGTGGAACTATGATCGTAAAGCACGTCATAGCCGTTTCGACCGTAATAACCAAAGAGCGTCTCGGCGGCTTTGACGGTCATCTGTCTATAGGATCTATTGTCCATCTTGCTTTCCTTTTACTTGTTAGTGCAACCCCCTCCAACCTCCCCCAAGATGGGGGAGGCTTTTACGCCCATCGCGCACGAAACTCTCAAAGCGTAGTCCTTCCCCCTAAATGGGGGAAGGTGTCCGTCACTTGAGCCGCATGTTTTTGCGGTGAGGATGGATGGGGGTCACACCCAACCCCTCCAACCTCCCCTAAAGGGGAGGCTTTTGTATGCTTGCCACAAAGCCTATCGCGCACGAAACTCCCAAAGCCACAGCCTCCCCCAAATCTGGTCTTGATTTGGGGGAGGTGCCCGAAGGGCGGAGGGGGTCGTAGTCCTTCCCCCATTTAGGGGGAAGGTGCCGAAGGCGGATGGGGGTCACAACTCTCCCGCAAACGCCCTGGACAACATACTCTGATACAACGCCTCCACCCTCTCCGCGGACTTCCCCTTGCGTGGACTGCGCGCCGAGTTTACATACCCAATACATTATTCGACAACTACAGACCCTTTTCAAATTCGACAATTAAATCACCAGAATTGTTGTCAATCTCACGTCGCAGTTCTCTCCAGTTCCGATCCCACATGGAATCGGGCACGATCGGGTCGATGATGCGTTTTATTAGCAATCCAATTTCCTGCTCAGCAAAATTTTCTAAAAAACTATTTTCAGCCTGTCCAAGTTGTCTTAAAAAGGAATCTTTGATCTCCTGTTGTCTTATTTTAGTTTTATAGTTTTCAAGGAATTCCATTAATTGTTTTATTTCAGTTTCGGTTAGGTTGCGGGTTATAAAAAATGAGGTCAAGTGAATTCTTTTTGAAAAAACCATTTTTATTAATGCTTTATTCGCGGGATATTCTGTTAAATATTGAATATCCTTCTGTAGCTTTTCTGCCCCGTTTAGGTCTGTGCCAATAAATAGATAATTGTTTTCATCCAATCCGGTAAATTTAACAAATATACCTCTCCTTGATGTACGTCCGTCAAAGGAATGTCTCACGCCGGGGTCATATGTAGCCGGAAAATCTGAATACCTATTCAGATCACCATACGACACCATATTGAAACCCGGCTCAGACTTACCCTGGTCTTTTGTCCTGTATAACAACAATACATATTCCCCGCTCGTTAGAGCCTCAATTGATCTTTCCCAGAAAATTAAATCATCATTGAAGGCTGAATAAAGTTTTTTCACAGAATCGATTTTCTTTTTGATGTGCATAATTTCATACTTGTCAAGATATACAACTTCGACATTCTTTTTTTCAATCATTTCCGCACTCCTTTATTACGGTTTTGTTTAGGTTGTGTTTGGAACTCTTTCATCGTTCGCAACACAACTCTTTTTGAGGGGCTCACAACTCTCCCGCAAACGCCCTCGCCAGCATGGACTGATACAACGCCTCCACCCTCCCAGCGGACTTCCCCTGCGCGGACTGCACGCCGCGCGCTTCCTCCACCCGCGCCGCAAATTCACGCTGGAGGGCGAGCGGAGGACAAAAAACAGGTGTATTCCCTACTTGTTGAGCATTAATATGCGGTTGTGCTGCTCTTTGTTTCATACTTGAAAAATATTCTTTTTGTACAAAATTTGTCAGTAGATAACTTGCAAGAAATTCTCCATTAAACATGTCGCCAGGATTTACAACAAGATCATAACCTGCAACAGCCCCTTTCCATTCCTCACCGACTCGGGCAATGTCTCCAGTATATGCACCACTTCTTACAACTAGGATTTCATCGGCTTCAAGAAAGGCGTTTCTGCCTGATGGCACGTCTTCGCGATGAACATAAATCAGTCCATCAGTAGAAATTTTTCCGTGTTTGATATTTGTTGCGCGCAACATCGGAATACCTTCTTCTGATATTGTGGGTGGTTGTCCTAATCCATAACGAACTACTGCGCCAAATTCCATTAAAACTTTCTTGTCCCATTTTTTCTCATTGCGAACTGGATCACCAAACATCTCATGAAACAGGGCAGGGGCAAATTGCTCCATGCGGACATTTGCGCGTTCACGCGTAGCTCGCAGGGATTCGGCTTCGTCCAACAGGCGCACGATTCGCTCTTGTTCGGGGAGGGAAGGAATGGGAATCTCTAATTCTTCAAGAGAAGATTTTCTCAAGTTTTGTATGTTAGCCCCTTTCTCCTGAGAATCTCGCCAATGAATAAACTCTGAACTTTTTAGCCAATATGCGCCAAACTGGGAATTGATTCCATTGCTAAATCTTACAATGGCACAAAACGCACCAACAGAGCCTTTCCATGTTTGTTTTAGTTGGGCGTTTTTACCAAGTACTTTTGCGCTGCCAGATGCCATACAAATTACAACATCATTTTGTTTTAACATTTGATTGTCTGAAATTCTCGATTGCGGCACCCACATAATATCGTTTTCTAATTTAAGACCACTTTCAGTAATATTCCCAGCGCGCAAAATCGGTATATAACCATCTAGTGCAGAATCAATAGATTCACTTTTGTCAAATGTAACCCCTCTGACCACCTCACCAACTTCGCTTATTTTCCTTGATTTCATTTTTCAATTGCCTTCATTAAATGTTCTGTTTTCTTCGTAATCTCATCTTCCAACACTAGCATTTCGCTCAAAATATCTTGCGGCGTGTCATGATTGGTGGCTTGTGCGGTCACGAGTCTGTAACGCCCTGCGGAGAGAGAGAAATCTTCGCTTTCGAGAATCTTTGCAATCGGCACGCGGTAACTGTTTGCGCCTTCTTCGCGCTTTTCCCATTTTGCGATTACATCGGGAATGTCATTGGCTTCAATCGGCGTGCGCTTATCGTCCAACGAAAAACCGTCGGCGGTCAAGTCGTAAAACCATATGAACCCTTCCTCCTCCAAATTCGACGCTCTTGTTCTTTTGTCGAATTTGGGGGAGGTGTCCAAAGGACGGAGGGGGTTGCGCTTTGCTTTGGTTCTGTCCAAAATCAATATCGCCGTACCCACGCCAGAATAAGGCTTGAATGCGCCCGAAGGTAAATTGATCACGGCTTGCAAGCCGTATTCTTTCAGAATCAATTCACGTATTTTCACAACGGCTTTGTTCCCGCCGAACAACACGCCGTTTGGCACGATCACGCCCGCACGTCCTGTGGGCGAGAGATGATCCACAAACCATTTCATGAACAGCAATTCAGTGGCGCGCGTATCGAGGTTGATATCCGCCAGAATGCTCTCGGTTTGGATCTTGCCCGCGAAGGGCGGGTTGGCGAGAACAATGTCAAAGGTTCTGCCAGGGTACGGGGAGCCGATTCCAGTGGTCAGCGGGTTATGGAAGCGGATGTCCGCCTTCTCCATTTTGTGCAGGTACATATTCAAAATGGCAACCTTGACCATGTTGGCGTCGTTGTCAAAACCAGTGAAGGCGTGATTTTCCAGAAATTTCCATTGCGCGGGCGTCAGCAGGTCACCTGAGAGTCTGCCGCGTTCCAAATCCGCTTTGCTGGTGTGCTTGCGCTTGATGTGCGTGAAGACCGAAACGGGAAAACCCGCCGTGCCGCAGGCGGGGTCAACCATGGTTTCATTCGGCTGCGGGTCGATCAACGCCACAATCAGGTCAATGAAATGGCGCGGCGTGCGGAACTGTCCGTTCGTGCCAGAGGTGGCGATCTGGTTGAGCAGGTACTCATACATATCGCCCTTCATGTCAATGCCTTCATGCTCGCTCAAATCCATTTCATTCAGGACTTGAATCACCGCGCGTAGCGTGGGGCGGTCATAGATTTTGAGAGTCGCGCGCTCGAATAACAGTTTGCCCGTCTTCGATAAATCAGGCAGCTCGTGGATTTTCTCAATCGCGCTTCGCACCGCATCGAAAAGCTGGTCGCCCGTCAACGTGACGAAGTTGCCCCACTTGAACTTTGTCCACTCGCCTGAAAATATGCGCGTGTACTTCTTGCTCAACGCCGCATATTCATCATCGCGTTCCGAGATGAGCCGCAGGAAAAGCATATACGATAACTGCTCGATGGAATCCATCGGGTTGTTCACCCCGCCCGACCACAGAATGTTCATCAGTTGGTCTACTTTTTGGCGAAGTCCAGAGTTTTGAAAGTTTGAGTTGAGCATAAGTTCCTGTTGGTCTTAGACTTCCGAAGTCTTTAAGACTTCGGAAGTCTGGGTTTTAGATTGACGCCTGCTGAATAATGGATGACTGCCTCAACGCCTCAAAGACATTATCCCGATCTGAAAAACTGCGTAACGCCTGCACCCCGCCCAAATTCGTAAATTGGGAGCGGGTGAAAACGGAAATATCATCTTCGATAAATTGCTGGCGCGCTTCTGAATCGTCAACCACCAGACGCGCCAAAGCCTGCAACCATTTTTGTTCACTGTAGCGCAAGTTAAAACGCGCCGCCAGTGAATCAATGGTGTCACTGACAATCCGCTCAATCGTGGGCAACAACTTTTTCCCAAGCGCGTGATACACAAATCCCGAAGTAGGCGCGGGCACGCGGTACGACTTCACCAGTTTGTCGGGCGAGTAATACCATTCGGGTCTGTGGAAGAATTGCTCGTTGAGAATGGTTTCCACCGCATCATCATCTTCGGCTTCAACCGCTTGCTGGAACTCAGGCGATTTCTGCGCGAAGTCTTTCAAGTCACGCTCAAATGCGCCTCTGAAAGTCATCACATCCACCTTCTCGCCATCGGGTCCAACAATATGGATTTCAGTCGAGACGACTTTGTCCACGCCAACCCAAACGGGAATTGGAGAAGGGTCGCCAATTGTGCCTCCGCCTGTATCACCACCTGTGTATCCGCCAGGTCCTTCGCCTGTTTTATTGCCACCACCTTTTCTTAGCTTGCCTTCCTTCGGCAATACCAAAGGCACAGTGTAATCATATTCTTCTTCAAAATATTCAGCCACGCCGCAGAAATCCAGCAGGAAGAAGAATTCCTTTTCGTATTCCGTGTTTCCATTCTTGAATGTATATCTGCGCGTACCGCGTCCCTTGATTTGGATATAGTCAGTGGGCGAGAACACAGGGCGCATCAAAACCACATTCAACAAATCGCGGCAGTTGTAGCCCGTCGAAAGCATATCCACAGAAACGGCAATCGGTTCCCTGCGCTTGCCGTCTCGAAAATCCTTTGCAATCCCCGAAGCGTCGTCAATACGTGAAGTAATCGTCACCGCGCTTTCAGGTTGCAACTCATTCAGGATTTTGGTCAACTCGGTGGCGTGTGTCTGTTTCACCGCAAAGATAATTGACTTGCCTAATTTTCCATCAGGTGTTTTTTGCGCTTCTTTCAAAAAGGCT
Organism: Candidatus Brevifilum fermentans; assembly: GCA_945877125.1. Lineage (GTDB taxonomy): Bacteria > Chloroflexota > Anaerolineae > Anaerolineales > Villigracilaceae > Villigracilis. The sequence goes on from CAMCQT010000011.1 coordinate 20,379, forward strand.
TCGCACATCACACGGTTGCGGGCAGGCGTGAAAATCTTGCGCTCCAAATCCTGCACTTTATAGCTTTCTTCCTGCTCGTTCATCGTCACTGTCCAGCCTGTATCTTCAAGCGCTTGCGTCGTGATGTCCGAGCGAATATCAATGATCTTGGGTGTGCAAAGGAACGGTCCTTCGGGGTCTTTTACCGCGTCAATGATGTCATAACGAAAGGTAGGGTTGCCAGGTTCACAGCCGAAATAATGATAGGTATCGCGCAAAAAACGCGCTTCGAGTGCCTTGGGATTATCTTCTCCAAGTTTCTGCATATCAATATTTTTCAAATAGGCTTTGGGCGTGGCGGTAAGCCCCACGCGTGTGCCTTGAAAGAACTGCACCACTTCGCGCGAGTCGCCATAAATGGAGCGATGCGCTTCGTCATTCACCACCAGATCAAAATAAAAGGGTGTGAACTCTTCGCGGTAACGTCTGTCCACCATCAAAGACTGAATGGTCGCAACCACAACACTTGACCCCAATAATTCGCCTGTCTTGCGCGCATTCTTATAGATCACGGGGCTGTACTCACGCAAAACCACATTGAAATCTTCCATCGTCTGCTTGGCAAGTTCAATGCGATCAACGATGAACAAAACCCGTTCCGCGTTTCTGGTTTCGAGGAAGAGTCGGATCAATGCCGCACATAACAGGGTCTTGCCTGTGCCTGTTGCCATCTCAAGCAAAAACTTGCGGCGTTTGTCATTGTCGAATTGCTTTGCAATGGCATCCAAAGCGTTGATCTGGTAACCGCGCATTTTTATATCATCGCGGAAACGGCGCAGGTAATCAGGTGTCAATTTTTCAGAAAGTAAGGGTTTCGGCGGTTGCAGGTTTTTGAGTAACTGCCGTTCCATGTCCTCACGTGAGGGCAGACGCTCAATACGGTACGCGTCGTGCTCATGTGCGCGTTCCAAATTCCAAAACCAATGTTCCTTGCCATTGGAAAGAATCACAAAAGGCGCTTTCAAATTCTCGGCATATCCACGTGCCTGTTCTTTGGCATCGTATGGGTCTTTGTCTTCGCGCTTGGCTTCCAGCACACATAACACACCCCCGTTTTTATCCATCAGCAAATAGTCCGCCCGCCCGCTATGTGTATGTGACTCAAAGCGTACTTGATGATGATCAAGTAAATTCCACTTGCTGTTTTTCAGTTCTTCGTCAATTAGTATTCTGGAGAATGCTTCAGGTTGGATTGTCATATTTTTTCCCAGACCCAGACTTCCGAAATCCTTAAGTCCACGTCTACAATAGGTCAAGTATACCCGACCCAAATCCCCACCCCCGCAAACTTACCCAAACGCAAAGTGACAGCCACCCGTCCCCCCTCAACGGATGACTGTCACCATCATCTTATTTCCCTCTTTTCCTCCCCCAAATCCGACAGCTTTATCGTCGTATTTGGGGGAGGTGCCGAAGGCGGAGGGGGACTAATCCCAATGAAACTCCGCAATATTCCCAGGCAAATCCCGCGCCGTCACGATCACACGCGGACTATCGGCAGCGGGCGCCGTGGTGGTGTAATCCCACCAGCGGTTATCACTCTGCGCCGCCGCACCCTGCTCAAGGACAGTACCCGTGTTACTCGTAATCACCACATTTACCTGCGTAACCTTCACATCGTCCATCGCCTTAATGCGGATCACCTGCCCAACTTCACCATGCCACGCAGCCACATCCAATTCGAGGATCTCAGGCGCATGGAAGAAATCCGCCATCGCCACATTGTACGGAGTCCGCGCAGTACCTTCAGACTTATCCGTGTAGATCGGCTCAGTCTTGGCTTCCTTTGCATACTCCACTGCCTCACGGAACTTCTCCTGCTGTCCCAATTGTGCCTCCGTAAATGTACGGTTCTCATCAAAGGTCGGCATATTGCTGATGATCGTGCGCCCATTTCTATCCTGCTTCACAACGAACTGATCGCCCACCGAACCGCTCAAACCACGAACAAAGATGTTATTGCGTACTTTTGCCATTGTTAGCTCCTTATTGATTAGTATCAAATTCCCTGCCCCGCAATCGGGGAAAAGGCTGGGATGCGGTCATCCTTCGATCATCCTTCGATGATCCTTCGTTCATCCTTCGGTCATCCTTCGATCATGCCATATTTCAAATAAGCCCTCCTTTTTGCACCCAACCGTGCAAAACCTGTCACAAACAACAGCCAGAAACAGCCCCATCCTGGGGGAAAACTTGGCAGGGAACTAAGTTGTCAGCAAATCACCAAAGTGAAAACCGTCTCAAAGTCCCGCCAATTCGCCAAATATAAATGACACCCTGTCACATATAAATCCCCCATAAGTACAGTACAGCCCAATGCACCCCCTCCGCCCTAACGGGCACCTCCCCCATTTTCAAGAGCAGAAAATGGGGGAGGAAATCATTCACTCCCACAACCCAATCCTCCCCCAAAATCGCCCTTTGATTTTGGGGGAGGTGGCGAAGCCGGAGGGGGTGCACGAATCCTTCCCCCATTTTGGGGGAAGGTGGCGAAGCCGGATGGGGGTGCATGGGGGTATCAAAGTATAATCACCGCACCATGCCCACCCCCGAAACCATCCTCAAAACCACCTTCGGCTACGACAGCTTCAAACCGCTCCAGCGCGAGATCATCACCAACGTACAGGCGCGGCGCGACACACTGGTCATCATGGCCACCGGCGGCGGCAAATCACTCACCTACCAGGTCCCCGCCCTCCTCTTTGGCGGTCTCACCGTCGTCGTCTCGCCGCTCATCGCCCTCATGAAAGACCAGGTGGAACAGCTCCGCGCGTTGGGCGTGCCCGCGCTCTTCATCAACAGCTCCCTCTCTTCTGAGGAATATCAGGCGAATATGGACGCTGTTAGACGGAACGAGATTAAACTGCTCTATGTGGCGCCTGAGACATTACTGACTCCCAGAATTTTCTCGCTGCTCTCCTCCCTCAAGCTGGATCTGCTCGCGATAGACGAAGCCCACTGCATCTCTGAGTGGGGTCACGACTTCCGCCCCGAATATCGTCAACTGGCTGATGTGCGCCGCAAGTTCCCCACCGCCGTCTGCATGGCGCTGACCGCCACCGCCACCCAGCGCGTTCGCGCCGACATCATGTCCACGCTGGAGATTTCACACGCTAACGAGTTTCAGTCCACCTTCAATCGAGAGAACCTCTTCATTGAAGTCATGCCCAAGAGCGACCCCACCGAACAGACCCTGCACTTCCTCCAAAACTTCAAAGACCAATCGGGCATCATCTACTGCTTCTCACGCCGTCAGGTCGATGAACTCGCCGATGCGCTCTCCCGCAAGGGCTTCTCTGTCCGCCCGTATCACGCCGGTCTGGAGGATGCAGAACGCCATCGCAATCAGGAAGCCTTCATCCGCGACGACGTGCAGATCATCGTCGCCACCATCGCCTTTGGCATGGGCATCAACAAACCCAACGTGCGCTTTGTCATCCACTTTGACCTGCCCAAGAATATCGAAAGCTACTACCAGGAGATCGGTCGCGCCGGACGGGACGGTCTGTCCGCGCATTGTCTCCTGCTCTACAGCTACGGCGACGCCAGCAAGATCAAATACTTCATCGAACAAAAGGAAGACCCCGAACGCAGCGCCGCCTATCAACACCTCAATGCCATGACGCGCTACGCCGAAGGCAGCGGATGCCGGCGCAAGCCTCTGCTGGACTACTTCGGCGAGACCTTCCCCGGCGACAACTGCGGCACCTGCGATAACTGCGTCGCCGAACAAACCACGCTGGTCGATATCACCATCCCCGCCCAGAAGTTCCTCTCCTGCGTCATACGCAGCAACGAAAGGTTCGGCGCCGCCCACATTGTGGATATTCTGCTCGGCTCGAAGAATGAGAAGATCGAGAAATACAAACACCACGAACTATCCACCTACGGCATCGGCAAGGAACTAACCAAAAGCCAATGGATGCACATCTCCCGTCAACTGGTGGAGCGCGGACTACTCGATCAGGAACCCGCCTACCGTGTGCTCTCGGTCACTGCCAAAGGGCTGGAAATGCTCAAGTCGCGTGAACAGCTCAAGGGTCAGATCAACGAGCCGAACAAGACCGAGCGTCCGAATGCCCGCCTCAAATCTCCAACCGCCGAGGAAGCCGACTACGACAAGACCTTATTCACGTTACTGCGTACCAAAAGGAAGGAACTGGCCGATGCCTCGAACGTGCCGCCGTATGTGATCTTCTCAGACAAGACACTGGCGCAAATGGCCGCCTACTTCCCGCAGACCGAAGACGGTCTACTCAACATGAGCGGCATGGGCAAGGTCAAGTACGAACGCTACGGCGAAGATTTTCTGTCCATCATCAAAGCCTACTGCCGCGAAAATCGGATCGAAGAGAAATACAAAGCGCCGATGCGCGCCAAAGACGACGCAGGTCGGCGCTACATGGCCGTCGGCGAAGCCTACAACGCTGGCGAGAGTATCCAGGACCTGATGAAGCGCTACGCCGTCAACGTGGATACGATCCTCAATCATCTGACGCGCTTCATCCAGGCGGGCAATCCGCTGCGCTCCGCCGAAGACCTGATTGCACTCTCGAACCTCTCGCCAGACCAGCAAATGGAAGTCTTCAAAGCCTTCGACACCACGGGCTCCGATGCGCTCAAGCCGATCTACGACAAGTTCAACGGCACCGTCAACTATGACGAGCTAAAGATCTTGCGCCTGTGCTACTTGTGCGAACAGAGATGATCGGGGAGCGTCCAGGTTTTCAACCCGCCATCCATCAAATGTCAAAACGCCTAACCACTGAGGCACTAAGACACCGAGAAAACCAATTAAAAACTCCGTGCCTCTGTGTCTCAGTGGTTCAATATGTTTTTTAGAAGCATCCCATTCAACTTATGCAAGAGGTCTACTACTGTTACGCACCTTCAATCCCGAAGGCGGTGTGTTGAGCCTGTCGAAACAGATGATATGTTTTATATCCAAAAGCATGACACCCCTTCGGGGTTATTTGATCCATTTTATTTACATCTATAATCATTTCACTCCTTCGGAGTTTCTGCGCAACGCCAACGTTTCAATCCCGAAGGGATGACATGTTTTATACCCAAAAGCATGACAGCCCTTCGGGGTTATTGAATTCATTTTGCTTGAATCTATAATCATTTCACTCCTTCGGAGTTTCTGCGCAGCGCCAACGTTTCAATCCCGAAGGGATGACAGGATTATAGAAAATGATGCGTGACAGATAAAATCCCGAAGGGATGACATGTTGGCTCATGTGTAGACTCTGTGCAATAGGTCAAAACCTTTAACGCGAATTTTGCGAATGGCGCGAATGGCGCGAAAAAATTCGTATTATTCGCCCCATTTGTGTAATTCGCGTTAAGTTTTTGGCTCTTTGAAAGCACCAAGTATTCAGCCTGCACACTCTTTACACATGAGCCGACATGTTTTATATCCAAAAGCATGACTGTTAAAGAAATACACACCGGATAAACCCGGTGTGTATAAAAACCCCTTCGTACCAGCATTCCCCTCAGAACCACCGATACAGCGCAATAGCAAAATAAGTTATTCGGTCATCATCTCAATAAACACAGGAACGATCTTGGGGTCAAAATGTATCCCTGAATTTTTACGGATATATTCAAGAGCATTATCCCGCGACCATGCCGTACGATAGGGACGGTCAGAGGTAAGCGCGTCGTAGACATCGGCGAAGGCGAAGATGCGCGCCGCAAGCGGAATCTCCTCGCCAGTTAGCCCATCGGGATAACCGCTGCCGTCCCATTTTTCATGGTGAAAGCGCGGGATCGGCAAAGCGGGGGAAAGATACGAAATCGGCTTGAGTATCTCAGCGGCAATCATGGGATGAAGCCGCATCGTTCCCCATTCCTCTTCGGTCAACGGGGCAGCTTTGAACAAAATGCCGTCTGGCATGGCCACCTTGCCAATATCGTGCAGGGTCGCTCCGCGCCGCATGTGGATCAACTCTTCGTCCAAAATGTTCATCCGCTGTGCCAGGCGCAAAGTCAACTCGGTGACGCGGCAGGTGTGGTCTTCAGTTTCCTTGTCACGGAAATCAAGCGCGCGCGACCACCCGTCGATTGTTTTGTCATAAGCCAGTGTCAGTTCGTCGTTGGATTGCTGTAAATTCTTGAACATCATGGCGCTGTCAATGGCGATGGCCGCCTGCCCTGCAAGGGTGTTGAGAAAATTCATCCAATCCTGATCGGAGGAAAAAGCGGAGCGATGAAATATCTCAAAGACACCCAGCACCTGTCCTTTTACGATCAAAGGAATGGCGTAATACACGCTGAAATTTTCCTTGCCAAAATCAGGCGAACGCAACAAAGCTGTTTTGCGGTTTTTCAGGTTGGCAATATGAACGATCTTACGTTTCTGTACCGCCTGCCCGGCCAGCCCTTCGCCAATGTTCAAATGCGTGTGCTGCATGGCTGAGGTTCTAAACCCAATTCCTGCCGCAAACTCAAGCCGCTGGTTATGCGGATTAAGCAACAGCACAGACGCCGCATCAATATTCAAATAGGTTCGGACATGCCCAAGGATCATGGATAAGGTCTGGCTTAGGTCTTCGCCTGAGGTGATAGCCAGGTCAATGGCGCGCAGGGCAGCCAACTGTTCCAATTGGATCTTTATCGTTTCTTCCGACTGCTTATATTTTGTAATATCCCGTATAAAAACAATGACCTGTTTGTTTGGTATTGGAATAAGGCGGGATTCGTACCAGCTTTTTCCGGCAAGCGTTGGCAGGGAATATTCCACCTGAACGACCTTATTCTTTTCACGAAGCTCATGCAGCCCGTCTATAATTTTCCAGCCCGCCTCAACCGGAAAGAGGTCTTGAATTTTCCGATGCAAAGTTCGGGAGGGATGGTCGTTAATTTGCAGCACATTGCCTGATCGATGCTCCAGGATCATTCCATCTTCATCAACAACAAACATTAAATCGCCAAAAGACTGGAGCATGGCATCCAGCCTCTGTTGGGCATCGGGTAGGTGTTGCAGCGATAATTCAGTAATCATTTTATATTGGGCATCCCTCGGAGCAACGGGATGTGCGCGAGACCAGGACCGTTTAATTTCCCATCCGTTTAGCAACCATTCACCAATGAACGGTTGACCTGTTTTGCCAGATCTGAAAGAGACTTGGCGCGAATGGAGGTGATCAAATCCCGTTCTTCCTTGCTGAGGGAGAAGGTTTGTCCCAAATAACCTTTTTGCAGTGCGATGGATGGGTCATTCAACAACATGTCGCAAAATTGCCGGTTGACCACTGCCGCCGCAAAAATCTGGCTTAACCCTGAAGAATTGCTGGGTCTTGAAGTGAACTTATTCGGTATTGTGTTTTGGTATGTCAATGGGGCGATCATGTGAATGTACCTCTCTCTAAAAGTTGCTTTCTAAATTGCATGGATGACGCCGGTTGGGTCAGCAGCCAAAATATACCAAGCGCAATAAAAACGTCACCGAGGCTAAATGCCACTTGATACGGAACCCAGCTTGGGAGTAGGAAACGATCCGCCAGCCACTCGAAGCGGGTTTTCTCTGGATTGAGGAGAATGTCTTTTGCGCCGAATCGACTGCCAGCGTGGACATCCCGCAATAGATCTTCTGAAACCAAACGGCTTGCGGTCTGCGGGCTGATCGGCATAAAGCCGCCGTTTGCCGTCATCACTGCCAGGTTAAGAACCACGCCGCCCAGCAAAATGGTCATGGCAAAGATACGACGGTTGAGCCAGACAAATGCCAGAAGCATGATCTGCGAGGCGAGCAGGAAACCAGCCGCCACCCAGTCTGGAGAAAATCTGCGGGGGATGGGCAGATAAATAAAAATGAACTGCGGCAAAAAGGCGACGAAGATCAGCCAAAGATATTGGAGTTCTGGCAGGCGGTAGGGCTGCCCGCGCCAGCGCGCCCAAGCCAAGCCAGCCAAAAGTCCGGCTGCGATGGCCAATAACAAAATCACTTATCGTCCTACGCCGCCGCCGTCTGTGGGTGCGCCGACGCCGATAACCAGCATTGCAAGAGCAGCAAGCACGAGGATAAATTGCACGTTTTTCTGGGCGGACAAAGCGAGAAGAGTGAGTTTGTTTTTCATTGAACGCATCCTTTTTTATGGTTGAGGTTACTTGTTGGCAATAGGATACGACTTGTCAGGCTTCAAAACAGGCTTCAAACATTGCAAAAATCAGCCTTTTTAGGGGCTGATTTTTGGGTAAAACGGATTTGGGTGGGCAAACGATGGGAATTGGCGCGATTTTCGCCCTGATTTCACGCGATCAGGCGACGGTAAAGCTGGGTGGTGTCATTCGAGGGCGGTAAACCAAGCTGACGGTGAAGGGCGTCCTCGCAATCTTGATATGTGCGAATGATGGAGGCGCGGTCGCCCATGCGGTGATAGATCTGCATCGAGAGGGCGTAAGCCGCCTCAAACGCAATGTCATAATCCAACACACGCTGACAGGCCGCGAGCGCCCGCTCGGGACTGGCCTGCTTTAGCAATAATTCAGCCAGCGTTAAGAGCGCCGCAAGATAGGTTTGGTTTAGGCGTTCGCGTTCGATCATGGCCCAATCGGCATAAATGTCATTCAGAAAGGGGCCCCGCACAAGGTCAACCGCTTTTTGATAAAGCTCGGTTTGTTCTGCCACGTCTCTGGATAATTTTGCCCGCGCCAGAAATGATTCAAAGGCTTCAACATCGTACTCAAAATCCAAAGCGTGATTAAAACGGTAGAAAACATCTTCGTAGGTAATCACATCCTGCCCCACTGCCCTTCGCAGACGATAGATGTCATTCTTGAAACGCAGTTTTATTTTTTGAGGTTCATCAATATCCGGCCAGAGGGTGTTGCCAAGCTGTTCCCTTGTCAGCGGTTTTTTACTGGTTAGAAAGTAAAAGAACAGATCGCGCACCGATTGGGTTTGCCAATCTGATAGGGTCAGCAGTTTTCCGCCGACGCTGGTGGAGGCCTTTCCAAATGCATGGATAATTAAGTGCGGGTTGGGGATTTGCACCACATGTGACATGCGATGCAAATGCCGCCGCGTCTCTGGCATCTTTGCGGCAATGCGTCCGGCGCGAGTCAACAAGTCACCGACCACGCGCCCTGTCTCCTTATCTCTTTGCAGGCCGTCCAGCCAAGTCCGCGCTTGATGCACAGCCACAAGAATTCCATGTGAAACCTGAGCACGTCCGCCCAAAATATTTTTAATCATCTGTCTGGCGACAATATTGTTTTTTATTTGATAATGAGCCGCCACCAGCCAAATGGAACTGGAATCACTTTCCATCTTGCGCCCGTCTTCTGAAAAACAGCGTTCTGCTTCTTCCAGCTCGCCGACTGCCTGGGATGAATTCCCAGCCAAAAGGGAAAGCCGCCCGAGGACAAAGTTCAGCAGTCCCTTCTCGTAAAGCGAATCGCCTGCCTGGGTCAAACTGGCGGCATTTTTTATAAGTTGACGCGCTTCTGTGGACTTGTTTTGCAGCAGCATCAAAATAGCCTGTGCCATCATCAAATAAAACAGAAGGAAACGGTCGTCCATTTCGCGCACGATTTCTTCGGCATGATGATAATTAAGTTGAGCCGCGCTGAAATCTTCCAACTCGGAATACAGGTCTCCCAACCCAATGACGATCAGCGCTTCCATGCGGGAATAACCGCTGCGTTGGGCGCAGACCAATCCCTCTTCAAATGCCAGCGCGGCTTTTTCATACTCACCTTGAAAATGACGCAGGACGCCCAAATTATTTAATACATTAGCCTGCCACGATAAATTGCCTTCGCTCTGCCAAATTTGAAGCGCCTTTTCGTAAGCCGTTCCAGCGTCTGCATAATTGCCAATTGCCTGATACACCATGCCCGTTTCCATAAATAAGATCGGGATACTGGATGTGTCTTTGAGTTGAATATATAAATGAAGAGAGCGGTCAAGAACCTCCACCGACTGGCGCGCCTGTCCCAAACGATATAAAACCAATCCTTTGACTCGCAACGCCTCGGCGTAAAGCATTTGCAAGTCATCCACGGATTCGGTCAATTCAATGGCTTCGTTGGCGTCACGCAATGCAGCCTCATAATCGCCAAGAAAACGGTGGACAATTCCGCGCCGCACGAGGGTCAGAGTTAGTCCGGCTACGTTCTTTTCCACACGGAAAATCTGCACCGCCTGATCGAGCAGATTCAGCCCTTCGCGCAGGTTTCCCTTCATATATACAATAGCCCCGCGGATGGAAAGCAACCCGGGGCGAGTCCGCAGGATGGATGCAATTCATTCAGCCAGGATTCAAGCGTGACCAGTGCGCGCTTCAACATGGGCGTGGATGCCCGCTCGATCATCTCCGCGAGGATGCCGTTATCGTTTAATTTTTTATAGATGTGATGGGCTTTTTCCCATTCGCCGAGGTCTTCGTAGGCGAGTCCCAGACGGGAGAGGATGGGCTTAATTTCTTCGGGATGCAACTGCTCAAAACGCATCCGTAGAAAATCGCGGAAGAGATGATGATAGCGCAGCCACCTGCCATCTGCGCCGACGGGCAAAACGAAGAGATTGTTCTGCACCACAGAGCTGATCCAACTCTGCCAGTTTTGCGGCTCTGCATACAGCGGAGATAGAACCGCCTGACAAAGAGATGCGTCAAACTCTTCCAAGACAGATGTCCGCAGGAGAAAATCCTGAATGGCGGGCGGCTGACGTTCCAGCACCTGCTGACCCAGGAAATCAAATAAGCCAATGCCTGTGTTGGATACGGATTTCATCAGGTCGCCGCCTGTGCCTGAAAACTGCAAGCCGGTGATCCAACCTTCAGTTTTTTCGATCATCTTTTGGGCTTCGTCATCTGAGATGCGCAGATTATTATTCTGCGCCAGCAAAGCCTGAATTTCATCCGCATGAAAAGCGAGGTCTGAAAAACTTAATCCACTGACCTGCTCACGCGCGACCATTAAGGGCAGGTCGGATAAGCTGGTCAAAATCCGCGAAGAGATGATGATATGACAGTTCTCATCCACGAGTTGGATAAATCGATTGAGGAAAGTTTGAATGGGCTGAACATCATCCACCAGATGAAAGTCATCGAGCACCAAAATAAAATGCTCATGGATCTGTTCGTAGGCTTCATTGACCAGTGTGACCAGCATTCTTTCCATATCCTGCTCAAGCGAGGTCAAACTGCCAAGCATGGATGCGGACTCGCCCCCGAATGCGGGAAAACGTTCTGCCAGCGCTGCGATCAAATATGCGATAAATCGCTGCGGCTCGCGGTCCAGTTCATCGAGAGCCAGCCAGCAGCAGGGTAATTCACTTTGAGTTGTGAAATCAATTAAGAGGGAGGTTTTTCCATAACCAGCGGGCGCAGAGACCAGAGTCAACTTTTTATCGAGCGACTCAAATAGAGCATCCAGCAGCCGTTTGCGCGTGAGTATTTCCACACGACGGCGCGGGGGAATGATCTTGGTCTTGCTGATGGGTATGGCTGACATTTTGAATCCGCCTGGATTATCTTACCTTTTTACCTGAAAATAATTTCAAGAACATATTTTTATTGCACGTTGTTTTTATTGTATCCTTTAAATCCATTTTTTAAGCATCCCGTCAGTTTTATACTTGAACATGCGTGCTATAATATTTTCGCCCATGTCCTTCGCCCATCTGCATGTCCACACGGAATACTCTTTACTCGACGGCTTCTCGAACATCAAGAAGCTGGTCAAACGCGTTAAAGAGTTGAACATGGAACATGTCGCCATCACCGACCACGGCACCATGTTCGGGGTGATCGATTTTTACAAAGCCGCCAAAGCCGAGGGCATCAAGCCGATCATCGGGCTGGAAGCCTACATGGCAGCGCGCACAATGAAGGACAAGGATTCAAAACTCGACCGCACGTCCACGCATCTGCTTCTGCTGGCGGAGAATGAAACTGGCTACAAGAATCTTTTGAAGATCGCCTCTGCCGCGCAGATGGAAGGCTTCTATTATTATCCGCGCATTGACCATGAATTTTTGGCGGCACATTCGGATGGATTAATCTGCACCTCTGGCTGTATGTCTGCCGAAATTCCGCGCGCGCTGTTGAACGACAATCCTGCCGAAGCCGTCAAAAAATGGGACTGGTATTCTGAGGTCTTTGGTCGTGACCGCTTCTTTGTGGAATTGCAGCAGCACAACATTAAAGAAATTACCGACCTCAACAAGCAACTGCTCAGTTTGGGCGCACGCTACGAAGCGCGTTTTATCGCCACCAACGATGTGCATTATGTAAATCAAGCGGATGCGCGTTTGCAGGATATTCTGCTCGCGATCCAGACCAACTCCACGCTCAACGATCCTGACCGCATGAAGATGAGCGACGACTCGTATTATCTGCGCTCGCCTTTGGAGATGAGCAAAATCTTCTCCGAAGTCCCCGATGCATTGAGCAACACACTGCTGATCGCCGAGCGCTGCAACGTGGACTTGGGATTCAAAGGCTATCACCTGCCTGAGTTCACCGTCCCTGACGGATATACGCCAGAGACCTATCTGCGTTCGCTGTGTCAGCAAGGGGCGCAGACCAAATTCAAAGATGACGCCACCAGCCAGAGGGTGCAGGAAAGACTCGACTACGAGTTGAGCGTCGTCCACACGATGGGATTCGACGCCTACTTCCTCATCGTCTGGGACTTGTGTACCTTCGCCCGTGAGCATGGAATTTGGTACAACGCGCGCGGTTCGGCGGCGGGTTCGATCATCGCCTACACACTTGATATTACGCGGGTTGATCCGCTGGCGCATGACCTGATCTTTGAGCGTTTCCTCAACCCAGGGCGCGTCTCGATGCCCGATATTGACCTCGACTTCCGCGATGACCGCCGCTCTGAAATGCTCGAATACACCGCGCGCAAATACGGCGATGACAAAGTGGCGCAGATCATCACCTTTGGCACGATGGGATCGAAAGCCGCCCTGCGTGACGTGGCGCGCGTAATGGAAATTCCACTGGCTGAAATTGACAAGGTTGCGAAACTCGTGCCTTTCGTTTCGGGGCGCGCAACCACCATGAAAGACGCAATGGAAATTGTGGATTTCAAAAAAATCTACGATACCCAGCCACACCTGCGCGAAGTGATCGACGTTGCCGCGCGCATGGAAGGCACGGTCCGCAATGCGGGCACGCACGCGGCGGGCGTGGTCATTTCAGACAAGCCCATCGAAGATTATTTGCCGCTGCATCGTCCCACCTCCAATTCAGAAGAAACGCCGATCAAATCAGTGACCCAGTTTGAAATGGGTATTCTGGATTCGCTGGGCATGTTGAAAGTGGACTTCCTCGGGCTCATCACGCTGACAGTTATGGCGCGCGCCTGCGACATGATCGAGAAACGGCACGGCATTAAGTTTGACCTGAACAATATCCCAATTGACGATCCCAAGTCATTTGAATTGATGGGCAACGGAAATACGGCGGGCGTCTTCCAAGTGGAAGGCGGCGGCATGACTCGCTGGCTCGTGCAGATGAAGCCCAAGAATCTCGATAACATCATCGCGATGGTGGCGTTGTACCGACCAGGTCCGATGGCATTCATCCCCGATTACATCTCGCGGATGCACGGCGAATCTGAAGTGGAATATCGTCACCCTGCGATGGAGCCGATCTTCAAAGACACCTTCGGCATTCCTGTCTATCAGGAACAACTGATGCGTGCCGCCGTGGAACTGGCTGGGTACACGCCCTCTGAATCAGATGAACTCCGCAAGGCGATCTCCAAAAAGAAAAAAGAAGACATTGACAAGCACCGCGCCAAGTTCGTCAAAGGCGCAGTTGAAAAAGGCATGGACCAATCCATCGCCGACGCGATCTACATGGATTGGGAAGAGTTCGCGCGTTACGGCTTCAACAAATCTCACGCCGCAGATTATGGCGTCATTGCGGTGCAAACCGCATATCTCAAATCAACATATCCCGCCGAGTACATGGCGGCTTTGCTTTCTGCGAATGCGGGCATCACGGAAAAGATCGCCTTCTATGTCGCGGATTCGCGCAACATGGGCGTGCCTGTGTTGCCGCCAGATGTCAACGCCTCAAACTGGGACTTCGACATCGAAGACCCCGAGGGCGTGCCTTCCATCCGCTTTGGCTTGGGCGCGATCAAAAACGTCAGCCAGGGCGCGGTGGAAACCATCATGGAAGCGCGCGCCGAAGGCAAGTTTACCGACCTGAACGACTTCTCGCGCCGCGCTGATTTGCGTTCCGTTGGCAAGCGTTCTCTCGAATGTTTAATCAAAGTGGGCGCGCTCGATCAATTTGGAAATCGCGCATCCATGCTGGCTTCGCTCGACCGCATTGTCGCCATCAGCGCCAACCATTTCCGCGCGGCAGACGCGGGACAAATGAGTCTCTTCGGCGCAGCCACAGGCATCGTCGAAGAAATCCACCTGCCCGAAGTCAAAAACGTGGACAAGCGCGAGATGCTCAACTGGGAGCGCGAACTGATCGGCTTGTATATCACCGACCATCCGCTCAACGAGCACCAAGCCATCCTGGCGCAAATTGTCAGTTATTTTTCGGGGCAACTCTCCGAAGCCGCGCACGAGGAAAAAGTCCGCGTCGCGGGGCTGATTACCATCGTCCGCCCGTACACCACCAAAACGGGCAAAGCCATGGGTTTCGTCACCATCGAAGATATTCAAGGCACAATCGAGTTGGTGATGTTCCCGAAGACCTGGACAAAGTTCATGGACAAAATGGTCGTCGGGCAGATCATCATTGTCAAAGGCAAAGTGGATAACGCCAACCCGCCCGCCAAAATCCTTGTGGATGAGATCGACACGGAGATTAAAGTAACCTCCGCCGTCGTGGATGAAGTCCCAGACAATGCTCCTCCGATGCCGCCCGCAGAACCCGCGCCGCTTCATTACAAATCGACAGCGGCTCCCACCCAAAAAGCGACTCAGCCCCCCAGGCAGAATCCAATTAAAACCGCCGCAGGTCAGGCTTCCAGCGTGACACAGCCAGACAATTCAGCAGCCAGTCACGTTGCAAACGTGACCTACCAAACCGACGACGCTGATCTCGACGACATGCCGCCCCCGCCCGATAACTTCCCCGACGGCTGGGATAACGAATGGCAGCCATCGTTTGAAGAAGCCGCAATCGCAGCCAAGCCTGCGCCGAAATTCAAGAAAGACGAACCTGTCACACCGCCGTTGATCACGCGCGCTGTCTCAGCCTTGGCAAATATCGAGACGCCAGATCAGCGCGAAGAAAATCGCGAAGCGGCTGTTCAATCCATGTATGTGCCATTGGTCAAAGAGAACAAAGACAAGGATCATCCGCCCAAGCAGATCACCATCACCCTGCGCTCCACCGGCGAGCACGAATGGGACAAGCGGCGCATTAAGACCCTGCACGGACTGCTTACCTCGCAGCACGGACATGACAAATTTAGTTTTCACATCTTTGAAAACAAAAAAGGCTACATGATCGATTTTCCCAACGAGACCACCCGCATCTGCCCTGAACTTTTGGCACAGCTCAAAAAGTTACTCGGCGAAGAAACCTGGCGCGTGGAAGAGATTACGTTTTAGGAATGCGCTATAATTATTTCAATGAATAATGCGTTTGTAGTTCCAACAGTTGATATTCGCAAGCGGATTCCAAATACTGTTATCCGCGCTGTAGCGCGTCAAATTGCAAAAGAATTTCAGCCGCAAAAAATCATTTTATTCGGGTCTTACGCGCGCGGCAAACCACGCCCTGAAAGCGATGTGGACTTGCTGGTGATTATGGATACGCCGTTGAAGGAATGGCAGCAATCCCTGCAAATCCGCCGTTCGCTTGGGGTGATGTTCGGAATGGATTTAATTGTGCGCACGCCAAAGAAACTGGCGCAACGTGTAAAAATGGGTGATTCATTTATTCAGGATATCCTGAAAGAGGGGAAGGTTTTATATGAATCCCGCAGTAGCTGAATGGGTGGAAAAAGCGGAAGGCGACTTTGCCACAGCAGGTCGTGAACTACGCGCCCGTAAAAACCAAAATTATGACGCAGTTTGTTTTCACTGCCAGCAATGCGTGGAAAAATACCTGAAAGCAGTCTTGCAGGCAAATGATATTCGTATTCCAAAAATCCACCATCTTTTGGAACTTCTGGCATTGATTTTGAAATTCGATACAAGTTATGAATTTTTGAGAGCAGACTTGGACACATTGGAAGATTATGCTGTTCACTTCCGCTACCCCGGTGAGTTTGCAGAAAAGGATCAAGCGCAGAGCGCATATCAAGCAGCAAAAATTATCCGCGAATTTGTTCAACAAAAACTTGGGATCAATTGAAGAATACAATCAAGACCTCCGAGGTTTCGAAAACCTCGGAGGTCTATTTAATTAAATGGAGACTCACATGAATATCGAAACCATCACCCGCAAGCCTGCAATCCAAACGCACAAAACTCCCCTGCTTTTTGTCCACGGTATGTGGCATGGTGCATGGTGTTGGGATGAATTCTTTCTTCCGTTTTTCGCTGAGCAGGGATATCAAGCCACTGCATTGAGTCTGCGCGGACATGCGGGGAGTGCGGGGAAAATTCGCGGGAACAGCATCGCCAATTATGTCAGCGATGTGGAGCAGGTCGCAAAGACTTTCGATACGCCGCCCGTGCTGATTGGTCATTCGATGGGCGGATTTCTGACACAGAAATATTTGCAAACACACACAGCGCCCGCCGCTGTGTTGCTGGCATCCAATCCGCATTTTGGATTGTGGCCGACATTCTTCCGCATGGCGATGAAGCGCCCGAAGACGCTAGTCAAGGTGACGGCTCAACTGCGTTTGTATCCGGTTGTGGAAACACCCGAAGCCGCGCGCATGACCTTGTTCTCAAACGATATGCCAAAGAAACAGATGCTGAAATATTACAAAAAACTGGACGATGAATCGTTCCGCATGTTTATTGATCTGCTGGGATTAAATCGCGCCAACCCGAAGAAGATCAAAACTCCGCTGTTGATCCTCGGCGCGGAAAATGACAACGCCATTTCGCCAGATCAAGTCCACGCCACGGCGCGGGCATACGGCATGCAGGCAGAGATCTTCCCAAACATGGCGCATGACATGATGCTGGAAAAGGATTGGAAATTGGTAGCCGAGAGAATATTAAGTTGGTTGAAGGAAAAAGGGATTTGATGTCATTGCGAGGAGGATGTTCTTTCCGACGAAGCAATCTTATGTTAAGAGGAGATTGCTTCGGGCAAGAATAAGAGCGCCCTCGCAATGACATGTGAACTTACGACCACCTAACCGCAGTACACCGTTCGCAATCTGGCCTTTGGCAGAGTAATGCGAACGGGTTTTGTTTTAATTGATCCACAACAACTTTGATCAAACTTTTGAGATGCACAGCCTGCACAAGCGCGTTGCCAATTTCGACACGGCGCGTGTATTTTTCCACGGCAGGCGCGATGGCTTCGAAGCCTTCCGAGTCACCGGGGAAGCCGGGACATTCCACCACGCGGTCTTGCATCAACGCCCAGCGGAGAAATTGAAGACGCCCGCCCAGTTTTTCGGCGTAATGAATGCTGGTGTTGACGCGGTGATCCACGCCGAGCAGCAGCACCCAGCCATCTGAATCAGCCAGCGCGCCAATCGGCGCCAGTGGATTGTAAATGGTCTGCATGTTTAGAATCGCATTCGCGTTGATCCCCGCAAAAGATTGGATCGGATGCATGGAGCGTTTTGCCTTGGGATGCTTGCGAAGCACTTCTGGCAATACGCCCATCATTTTGTCCACGGGCATATCGGGGTAAAAAGCTTCAGCCATTTTGTTCAGGTCTGTTTCACTTCCATAAGTGATGCCATTCTTCGGCGGACCGATCTCAGGGTTGAGCATGGTTTGGTAAGTGAAGGTCGGCATGATGATGCCGCGCACAGAATCGAGCAGGGCATTAAGCATGGTATCCGCGCCGCCTTCGATGTTGCCGAATGCTTTCAGGGAGGCGTGCGCAATGACAAGGCTTTTGCCCAAGCCTAATTTGGAAAAACCCGTTTTCAGGTCGGAAAGATCAGTCATCATTGATTAGTTGTCAGCGATCAGTCTTCAGTCAGGCAGCCCAAGCAGCGACTACTCAACGATGTGACTATTCGACTATCAAACTACTCTCCTTTCCAGTTTGGTTTTCGTTTTTCGATGAAGGCTTTCATACCTTCCTTTTGATCTGCGGTGGAGAACAGCGGATAGAAATTGCGCTTCTCGGCTTTCAAGCCTTCGGTGAGCGTGGTCTCAAACGCGGCGTTGATCGAGTCCTTTGCCATGCGGACAGCCAGCGGTGCGCGCGCGGCGATCTCTTCGGCGAAGGCAACTGCCGCGTCGAGGTATCCCGCCACAGGGACGACACGATTCGCCAATCCAAATTGAAGGGCTTCGGCAGCGGTCAGCGTGCGGTTGTTGATGATCATTTCCATGGCGAGATTTTTGCCGAGCAGGCGCGCGAGACGCTGCGTGCCGCCGCCGCCCGGGGTGATGCCGATGGTGACTTCGGGCTGACCAAATTTCGCAGTTTCGGATGCGACGATCATGTCGCATGAGATGGCGAATTCGCATCCGCCGCCCAATGCCCAGCCTGATACTGCTGCGATGACAATTTTCTTAATCCCGCGGATGCGATCCCACAGCTCGACGCGCCCCTGCTTGATCATTCCAAAGGGAGTGGATTCTGCCATCTCTTTAATATCCGCACCGGCGGCGAAGGCTTTCTCGTTGCCGGTCACAACCAGCGCGCCGACATTTTCATCCTTGTCAAACGCTTCGAGCGCGTCGAATAACTCGGTTAACATCAGCGTGCTAAATGCATTCATCGCCTGCGGACGGTTGAGCGTGACGATGCCCACGCGCCCGCGGATTTCTGTAAGGACTGTTGTGTAGGTCATATTTTCTCCAAATATTTTCGACTGATGATAATTGTTCACATGGTCTTTGCAAAATTAGTTGATGTTTTTCTTAACGTTGCGGCACAGCCTTAACACGAAAGGCGCGAATGAGGCGAATTTACGCGAACCAATTAAAAATTCGCGTTTTTCGCTCTTTTCGCGGCATTCGCGTTAAAGGTTTTCTGACTTTACAAAAGCAATGGAATTGCCCATGGCACAATTATAAAGGATGAGAGACCTTGCTGTATAATTTGAATAATACATCCTCAAACTACACAATTGGAGAATTAATATGTCTGTATTATTGATCATTCACTCCTACCTTCGCTGGTTGATCCTGATCGTTGCCCTCGTTGCCATCGTTAAGTTCGCGTTGGGTTGGCTGCGCGGCGGCGTCTTCAAAAGCATGGACCGCGGACTTGCCGCTGGCTTTAGCGGATTAATGGACTTGCAAGCCACACTCGGAATCATTCTGTTGATCTGGGGCGGGCTGGCGGGCATAGGCTTTCCGATGTTCCGCATTGAACATACCGTCACCATGCTCGTTGCCGCAGGGGTCGCTCACCTGCACGCCATGTGGAAAAATTCCGAAGACAAGATCCGCTTCCGCAATTCGCTGTTTATCATCTTTGACACGCTCATCATCATCTTCATCGGCGTGGCAAGATTACCCGGCGGCTGGGGCAGATAAAGAACGACAAAGTTTGCAAATACTTATCAAAAGATATTGATTTATGATAAACTTTGTTAATCGTTCAGGCTGGATGATGAATCATTTGGAGAAGAGATGGAAAACAAGCTATATGTAGGCAATCTGCCCTACGCCGCTACTGAGGACGATCTCAAAACACACTTCAGTAAGGCTGGCACCGTCACATCCACTGCATTGATAACAGATCGTGCTACAGGTCGCGCGAAAGGCTTCGGGTTTGTGGAAATGTCCACTGCTGAAGAAGCGCAAAAAGCCATCGGCATGTTCAACGGTCAGGATTTTATGGGCCGCGCAATTACTGTCAATGTAGCCAAGCCCCGTGAAGATAAACCCCGCAGTTTCGGCGATCGAAATCGCGGCGGCGGTGGAAAAAACCGCTACTAAAAAATTTTCCAGCCCTGAACCCTGAATGTAAATCAACAGCCCCGCTGATACGGGGCTGTTCTTATTTTGTGCTCTGCCCCCTCCGCCCTTCGGGCACCTCCCCCATTTCAAGAGCAGAAATGGGGGAGGAATATAATTTCATAAAAATAAAAGTTGGACTCTCGCACAGAGGAGAGTCCAACTTTTCATCCTTCATCATTCAGCCTTCATCCTTTCAACGGCGGCGCATCCTTGTCATAGACAAAAAACCTGCACATCCATCCCGTCATTATTCAACATATCCATCGCGGGCATAAACGTGGCGTCTTTGATATTTTGCATATCAGCCCCAGATGCATAGACCGAAAGCCATGCTACCTGCGAAATTCAAAATCAAAGCCAACTGATGTTTATTTGTACAAAAGAGTGGGAAGCAATTCAGGGAGAAATAAAAGGGAACTCCATTTTATCGGAATTCCCTTTTACTTCTTTCTTTTAATTCTTCAACTGGGCGCTACATCGGCTGGCCCGGCTGCTCTGGGCCGATACGATACGGCCGCATCATTTCGTTGTCTTCGTGAGAGACAATGTGGCAGTGCCATGCAAACTGACCAGGAGTGTTGAACTGCGCCCGTATGCGGGTAACCTGTCCGGGATAAGCAGTCACCGTATCCTTGAAACCTGTCTCCCAGGGTTCAGGGGGTTGTGCCACAGAACCGGGAACCACTTGCACCGTCCCATTTATTTCATCAACAAAGATCGGCTGACGGTTCACCACCTCGAATACCACCTCGTGGACGTGCATCGGATGCGCATCTGCGGTTGCGTTGTAGATCTCCCAAACCTCGGTAGTGCCGACAGCGGGATTCTCAGTGACTGGTTCCATCCACATTTGCTTCATCCACACGCCCGGAGCGACATTGGGGTCACCGTCCACGGTGCCAAGCAGAGCCGCCGCCGGAGAATCAGCAAAGAACATGGACATTTCCTCAACCAGCGCCAGGGGGCGTGTAAATGTTTCGGGCGGAAGCGGTGTAATCGCTGGAAGCGTCAGGAACATTGGGGGAGTGGTGTAATCTTTCGCAACGGCGGGCACAACATTGAACTGCATGATCTGGCCTGTTGCCGACGGATCCGCAGCCGGGAAGTCAACATCAGGAATGCCGCCGCCGAAGGGCTCATCTGGGCCTATATTTCCAAGTATGTAGTTTCCTACAGGCACGTTGGTGAAGTCAACGATCATGTCAGCGCGCTCAGCCAGTCCAAGAGGAAGTTGGTTGCCGTGGTGGGCAGTGATGTTCACTGGCGCAGCTAGGAACCCGCCCTCGTTTCCGATCTGCCATACTTCCACGCCTGGAATATTTCTGAAATCCAAAATCAAGAAACGTGAGTCACAACCATTCAGGAATCGCAAACGATAGCGGCGCTTTTGTACGGTCTGGAACGGCCACGTATTTCCATTCACCATCATCATATTGCCAAAAAATTCAGGATTCCAGATCGGCGAGAGATCGGTATCAGGAGTATAAGGCCCCGCCACGCCGTCAAAGAAGGCGCGTGTATCCGGATAGTATAGTGAACCGTCAGTATTGAACGAGCGGTCCTGGATCGCAATGGGGATTTCGAAAAATGTTCTGTTACGCACAACCTGATCGATCTCGCTGGGCGCTGGTCCCGGAAGGATGGCCCGTTTCCCGTTGCGAGAGTCGCGCACTGCTGCGTCGCCCGCCGGGCCTCCGCGGATGATAAAGAAACCAGCGGGTCCTGCATAAACATTGAGACGGGTCATGCCCAGCGTATGATCGTGATACCAGATGGTTGAGGCACGGTTCTTATTTGGATACTGGAAGGTGGCAAAGCCGGGTCCCCAATTTACACGATACGCGGCTGCAGCTTTGCCCTTGAAAAAGTCATACCAGGTACCTTCTGTAGCATACCCCGCTGGAATGTTGTTAGCTGCCGGGAGATACCACGCCTCGGCGTAGCCATCACTCTCGTCTCCCACGCCGACCGCGCCATGCACATGCGAAACCATGGGCACTGGTCCAGTGTAGGATCCGGGTGTGCTTGTAAAGGTTGGTCGCATATCGCGGTCTGTCAACCCTCCAGGCGGGTTTGCCCAGTGCAAGGTTGGGTCAACAGGAAGCAGGTGTGGCAGGTAGTTGCCGTTGGCATCCTTAAGATCGTTGATCCACTTGATACGCACGGGTACGTTCCAATTAGCTTCGATCGTCAGCGACGGTGCGTTGTAAATCATCGGAGCTCGCCGACTGAGTGCCTTGGCCGGCCCATAGCCCCAGACAGTGGTCTTGGGCAGGCCGGCAGGCAGAACCTGCTGTTGGAACTGTTTCATCGAAATCTCGTAGTAATCGATCAGCTTTTTGCCACTTCTCAGAATATTGGCGCGCGGCATTTGCGGCGGGATGAGCAAGGGGGTCTGAAACTTGGGCAATGTAACCGGATCTAATGTGCCGCCCGGGACTTGAGCCTGGGCGCGCAATACGAATTTACCGCGCGTTGCGACATACAATGAAAGCATGCCCGCTCCGCTGAGTTTTAGAAAATCTCGTCTGCTTATCATGAAATCCTCCATTAAAGTAAAGATAAAGATGGGAAACACTAAAGTGACATTGCTATTGGGAGGGGGATGTCAAGTATCAAATTTTAATTGGCTATTTTCTACCTGCGGAATGGGAATTTCCCCGTTTTTCGCTTTACCGCCTTCAGGTCAGAGTTTTGCCATGAACCTCCTTTTCATTCCTCAAAAAATTACCAAATAAAGCTGAAAATCTAGTAATAATTAATATCAGACCAGTTCGAGTTTGCAATTTTGAAAGTTTTTATTAGTTTACTTATCAGAAATGAAAAAACTAGTGTCGAATGTCACTAATTTACGATTATTTTTACCAACAAAGGAAGATATATTTCGCTTATTGATAAATAGTTGTTAAGCAGTTAAAAAAATGCAGTATGGGTTCCCCCCGTCCCCTGACTTCGCGGAATGTTTCACCATGACGCTTCTATGCAGGGTTTCCCGAAACTTTCGGAATCTGGATTTCCAAATTTCTAATCTGATAACTCACCTTACGCAGTGTCGTTCTGAACGAAGCGACACTTGCGCCGCACGCCAGTGCAGGTGAGAACCTCTACGATTGTTTCAGAGACCCCTCGCTACCGCTCAGGGAATCACGCTTAAGTGCGTAAGGTGAGCTGATAAATAAAAGTTGGATTCTTGCATAAGCAAGAATCCAACTTTTTATCCTTTATCCTTCATCCTTCATCCTTTATCCTTTATCCCTTCAACGGCGGCGCATCCTTGTCATAGACAAAGACCTGCACATCCACCCCATCATCATTCAACATATCCATCGCGGGCATGAACGTGGCGTCTTTAATCTTTTGCATATCGTCCGCAGGCGCATAGACCGAAAGCCGCGCCTCCTCATCGGACATCTTCGCAGATTTAATTTCCGCGCTTGCACTCGCGACTTTGATAAGGTCAATCATTTTTTGGATGGCATCATCAATGGTCATGATAGGCTCCTGTTTGAGTTTTGAAATTAAACCGCAAGTCGTCACGCTGCAAGCGTGACCTACCCGCTATCCGCTCTTCATCTTCGCAACCGTCACGCCCTCGCCGCCTTCGGTGCTTCCGCCTTCTTCAAACGTGCCGACGTACTCATGCCCGCGCAGCGCCTCGCGCACCGCCTGCCTCAGCCGCCCCGTCCCCTTGCCGTGGATGATCCGCACAAAAGGCAAGCCCGAGAGAAACGCCTGCTCCAAATATCTTTCCATTTTATCCAGCGCATCATCTGCCATCAGCCCGCGCAGATCCACTTCCATACCCGGAGAAGACGATTGGCGATGGACGACGGACGATGATTGGTTTGCTGCGGTCTTCGGTCTATCGTCCACGGTCTGCTTGTCAGATTTCCGCACCAGATCAGATAACCTCGCCCGCACCCGCAGCGTCCCGATTTGGATTTCCGCATCAGACTCGCCTAAAGCTGTTACCAACCCCTCAGCATTTAACGACCTGACAGTTACCCGCTCGCCCAACCTCAGTGACTGATTACCATTCGCTGAGAACTGTTCACTCTTTCGTTCAACGGGCTGCTCCACCTTCTCTTCCATCTTATCCATTTTTTCTTCAATGGCTTTGATGGCTTGCAAAGGCTGGCTGGCTTTCTTAAGTTGAGACTTCAACGAATCAATGTTGCGTTTTATGACCGCAACTTCCAATTCACCTTCGGCGCGGGCTTTGGCAATTGTGTCGCGGCGTTCGTCTTCAATTTTCTCAAGACGCTTTTCGAGTTCGCGAGTCTGCGCTTCCAGTTTGGCGCGCGCCTTCTCCAACTTCTCGCGCTCGCGTGACGTGCGGTTGCGTTCCTTGCGGATGTCGTCCAGCAATTTATCAGCCCGCAGATCCAGCGGATTAATTTCCGCCCGGGCATCGTCAATGATGGATTGCGGAAGACCGAGTTTCTGCGCGATCAACAAGGCGTTGGATCTGCCCGGGAGTCCCAGAGTCAGCTTGTAGGTAGGGCGAAGCGTTTTGATATCAAATTCCAAAGAAGCATTGACCACGCCATCCGTGCCATGCGCGAAAGTTTTAAGTTCAGGATAATGCGTGGCGACCAAAGTCATCGCGCCTGACGCAAGCAAGTGACTGAGGATCGCGCGCGCAATAGCCGCGCCTTCCTGCGGGTCTGTGCCTGAGCCAAGCTCATCGAAGATGACCAGCGAGCGGCTGTCCATTTTTTTCAAGATACGGATGATATTTGTGATGTGACCGCTGAACGTGGAAAGCGACTGCTCGATGGATTGCTCGTCGCCAATATCGGCCCAGACCGAATGGAAGCACGGCAGTTCCGATCCGCTTTGCGCGGGGATGTGAAATCCGCTTTGCGCCATAACCACCAGCAAGCCAACCGTTTTAAGCGAAACCGTTTTGCCGCCAGTATTGGGACCGGTGATGACAATGGCTTGCGTGCCGGGCGCGGGATCAATGTCAATCGGGACGACATTGTTGGGGTCGAGGAGCGGGTGGCGGGCATCGATGAGTTTTAAGGTTGGAAGGTTGGAAGGTTGGAAGGTTGAGGGTTTTGAACCTGCAACTTTCGAACCTGCAACCTTCAACTCACGGAGCATCGGCTCGCTCGCGTGTAACTCTTCGGCATATTTTGCTTTTGCAAATGCAAGGTCAAGCACCGCGAGATTTTCCACGCCGTATTTTAATTCGTTCGCGTGCTCGCCTACTTGCGAGGAAACCTCCGCAAGGATGCGGCGTTCTTCGTCTCGTTCGGAAAGTTGTAATTCGCGGATTTGATTATTCGCTTCCACGACCGGCAGCGGCTCAATAAATAAAGTTGCGCCGCTGGAAGATTGATCGTGGATGATGGCTTTGATTTTGCCCTTGAACTCTGAGCGCAGGGGAATCACATAGCGTCCGTCGCGCTGGGTGACAATCGGTTCTTGCAGCATCGAAACGGTTTTTGTGTCGGTTACATATTTTTGCAGGCGGCTCATCAAGCGGTCTTGCGACACACGCAGACTGCGGCGAATCTCGCCAAGTTTGAGAGATGCCGAATCTAAAATCTCACCGCGGTCTGAAAGGATGCGTGAGATGGCGTCCACGAGACCGTGGCTATCGGGCAAGCCGAGCGCAACCTGTGTCAGGCGCGGATATTCTTCGGTGCGCTTTTCAAAGGCTTTCTTGAGTTCGCGGCACGAGATCAACGTGGATTTAATATCGAGCAGTGCATGAGGGTCGAGCACACCGCTGCGCGCGGCCAGGTCAACTTGCGGACGGATGTCGTGCGCGCCGCCGATTCCTGTGCTTTGCATCGCAAGCAGTTTGCGCGCTTCGGTGGTCTCTGCGATGCGGGCCAGCGCCAGGTCGTACGAGGAGGTCGGTTCGAGTGCGCGCGCCAGATCCATCGAAGCAGAGAAATCACAGAAGCCTGCGAGACGGTCGAGTATTTTTGGGTATTCGAGAACGTTGAGTGTCTTGCTATCCATAGTGAGTGAATTATACTTTGGAGTCAGACAGCTTGCTGTCTGAGCATACGAGCGGCACCCACAGGGCAGTGAGCCGCTCAACTCCAGAGGAGATGAACATGAAACTAAAAAACAAGGTTGCCATTATCACAGGCGGAACGAGCGGGATCGGGGAAGCCACGGCGTTGCTATTTGCCGAAGAAGGCGCAAATCTCATCGTGACAGGCAGACGATCAGCGTTGGGAAAAGCTGTCGAAGCAGAATGCAGAAAAAGGGGCGTCCGTTGCGTGTTTGTGGAGGCAGATCACACAAAGCTGGAAGACTGTCAAAGAGTGGTGGAAGTCGCGCTTAAGGAATTCGATCAGATCGATATTTTGTTTAACAACGCCGGCATTGTCACCAAAGGGACAGCGGATACGACATCCGAAGAAGTTTGGCAGGACACGTTGAATATTAACGTGACGGCGGTCTGGCACATGTGCAAGCTGGTCATCCCGCAGATGAAGAAACAAGGCAAGGGCGTGATCGTGAACAACGCGTCAGATTGGGCAGTGGTGGCGGGGAAGAATGCGTTCCCGTACATCATGAGCAAAGGCGCGGTGGGCTTGATGACGAAGGCAATGGCGATTGATTACGCCCGCGAGGGAATCCGCGTGAATGCTGTTTGCCCCGGCGACACTTTTGTGGATCGTTGGATAGAGAAGGGATATTTTGAAGGCTCTGACCCCGTGACAGTGGAAGAAGCGATCAAGGAATCCAGCGAATATATTCCGATGGGCAGGTTTGGAAAACCTGAAGAGATCGCCAATGCAGTTTTATTTTTAGCTTCAGATGATTCAACATTTGTGACGGGTCATTTGCTTTTGGTGGATGGCGGAAATACGGCGCAATAAATGCATGAAATTGCAACTTGATTCTAGAAATTAATCGTTATAATAGAGGATAGTTATCAAATATGCAAAGAAAGGAGGTAAACCACATGTTGTTCTCTCCGAAAGAAAAAGGGCAAGGTCTGGTTGAGTACGCGCTCATTCTTGTTTTAGTAGCCATCGTTGTTATCGCTGCGCTTATGATACTTGGACCCGTCATCGGTAATGTATTTAGTAAGGTTAATACAAGTTTATCCAGTGTCTAAAAATGCTGGGTAAGAAATAAAGAAAGTGTATGTGTGGGCGGTCTGTTGTAAACAACAGACCGCCCTTATAATTAAGAGCAATTACTTTGATCCAGAAACCCGCTTGAATAGAGGATTTATATGATCGTCGCATCAGACTTAATGGGTACATTAACCACCGGCTCGCCGTTTTTGGGACTGGTCGATTGGGTAAAACACAACCAGAGCAAATTCCGCGCCAGGCTTTATATGGCCGCCATCACGCCATCGTATTTGCTTGCAAAAAACGGTCTAATTGACTGGCAAGCCTGGGGACAAAAATTAATGGTGGACAGCCTGTCCTACATCAAGGATGCGGATCCAGAAATATTAAGCCATGCTTCTGAATGGGTCGTGGAACATAACTTTTGGAGAAAGCGCCGCGTGGACGTGGTTGCACGGCTCATCAAGCACCGTGAGCAGGGCGCGAAAGTTTACATTGCAAGCAGTGTGGTCGAACCATTCATCGAGCCGTTTGCAAAACGCATCGGCGCGCAGACCATCGGCACGCCGGTTGAAATTGTGAATGGACGCGTAAGAATGGTCGGCGCTTTGATGGCGAATGAAAAAAAGATCGAGCAGGTCTTAAGTCGGCTGGGCGTAGACCGTGTGGACATGGCCTACGGCGACACGATTATGGATGTTCCCCTGCTTGAACATGCCGACCATGCCGTGGCGGTATATCCCGATGCAAAATTAAAAGCAATTGCACTCCAGCGCGGCTGGGAAATTATTGGAGATACGCCAAAGATCGGGTAGCCGCGAGTTAAAAATAGAAAGCACAAAAACAGACCGCAATATTCACGGTCTGTTTTTTATAACACGCCGGAGTGTATAATCTTATTATCCGTTTCATTTATTAACAAGAGTGAGGTAAACCATGACATTCCAACTTGTCTACTATTCCCAACAAGACCCGAAGTGGAAACAAGATATTCTCGGCTTTGGCGACGCAAGCGACACCATCGGCTATGTGGGCTGTGCGCTGACAAGTGCAGCCATGCTGATCAGCGGGCATGGTTTTATCGAAACGCCCAAGACCCTTAACAAAAAACTGCAAAACGTGAACGGTTTTGCCAGCGCGGGTATTCGCTGGGGCTCGGTCAGTCAAATTTATCCCCAGATCAACATGAAAAGTTTTATCTCCTGCGCCAGCACAGATGCGCCGCTCGCACAAATTGACGCATCCATTGCGGCGGGTCAGCCTGTGATCGTGATGGTGGACAGCACGCCCGCAACCGGCTTGCAGACACACTGGGTGGTGCTTTATGCAAAAGAAGGCGACGATTATTTAATGCTCGACCCGTGGCCCTATCAAACTGATGTCAACAAAAAAACATATCTCATGCCGCGCTACAGTCAGGGCAAGCCGCTCAAGCGTTCGATCATGCATGTGATTATTTATGAAGCATTCAAAGCCAGCGGAGGAATCTCTCAGCCCGCATCCCCGCCCACAAATGCGGATCAAACTCCGCCGGTAGCTGTTCCTGTTTCAACCAGCGGATTCTCAGCCCGAGTCAAAGCAGATGTCGCCTGGGGACTGAATATCCGCTTGAGCATTGACACCTCCAGTTCAAGCAATATTATTATCTCTGTGCCTGCCGGAACCTTGCTCAACGTGATCGGCGCGGATGATTATGCAAAAATTGGCGGTGTGAATCAATGGGTGCGCGTGAGCGACAACAAAGGGCACGAAGGCTTTGCCGCCGCGTGGTATTTGGAAAAAACTCAAACGGCTGCCCCTGCCATTGAAACCGTATCAACTCCAAAGTCAACAGAGGAAGCACCCGTGGTCACATCCAAGCCCATACCGTATCAAATGGTCGTCGTAGTCAAATCAAGGGTTGGAAAATTTGGCGCAAAAATATATGAAACCGAATCTGTTAAATCGCACATTGTAGCCACCGAAAAAATGCGCGCCAAACTTAACGTGATCGAAGATGCAAGCAAAGCCAGACCCAAAATTGGCAAGGCGGGCAAGTGGCTGAATGTGCAAAACAAGGATGGCAAAAAGGGATTTGTGAATGCCGAGTTGGTGGCACTGGCGGAAGAAATGGTAATAACGCGCGCCCGCTTTTGAAGCACACTGCTAATTGGTATTGCTTCACTGATTATCTACCCCACCTAGCCACTGGTTTGGCTTGAGCAAGTTTTAGCATATCAGGGAATTATTCCACCTTTGTTCGTACTGCCACTCAACTCAGTGATCTTTTTGGCTCTCCTGCGTTATCGGGAACAAAAGGCGTGGCTGTTGCTCTTGATGGCAGCCATGCCACAACGCGTGCTGTATGACCAGATGGTTCTGCTGCTGGTTGCGAATAATCTGCGCGAGATGCTGATCCTGATTCTCTGCTCGTGGATTTCACTGCCAGTATTATTGATATTCGGCGGCTGGTTCAACCTCCCGCGCGGGTGGCAATTATGGATTTTGCTAACACTCTATCTGCCTGCCCTGGTGATATTCCTCGCGCCAGCGTTGGGTGGTTGGATAAAAAAATGGAGAGTTGGCAAGTGAAACGCTGGAGATGGAAACGCGAGTGGCTTCTTTGCCTGTCCATTTTCATAACCCTGCGCCTGATCGCCTCGGTTATCGGTTATATGATCGCATCCGGTCCAGAACCAGAACCATTGTCCAGCGGTCCGATCAACATCGCGTCTGAGACTCTTTTACACCATGATCGATTTTCCAATCTATACGTCAACGTCTGGAAGCACTGGGATACTGACTGGTATCTCAAGATCGCGGCGTTCGGCTATGATCCCACTGATGGAACGGTTTCGTATTTGCCACTTTACCCCTGGCTGGTTGGCAAGCTAGGCTCCCTGACCGGAAACTTTTTGCTCTCTGCTTTGCTCATTTCGAATTTTGCCGCGTTGGCGGTTTTTATCCTTTTTTATGAAGTTGCCCTCATCGAAGGGTTGACCTCCGAACAGGCTGGATTCGCGGTCTTGTCCCTGGCTTTGTTCCCCTCAGCCTTTTTCTTTTTCGCCGCCTACACAGACGCCCTCTTTCTAGCCTTTGCCTTGGGCGCATGGCTGGCAGCCCGTCGGAGACTCTGGCTTCTGGCTGGTGTGCTGGGCGGATTCGCTACCCTCACCCGCCTGCAAGGCAGTTTGCTAATGCCCGTACTAGGTTTGCTATGGTTGACGGATGTGGCTGGTTTCCGCCTGCTCGAACCGGGGACATGGCGCAAGTTGCTGACTTTTCTGCGTACCCCAACATGGCTGGCGACCCTGATTCCGGGATTGGTTTTTTTCGGCTGGAATCTATACCTGAAAGCGGCAAACCTGGGAAACGTTACTGAGATGCTCGCGACCCACTGGGGCATCCGCACCGTCCCGCCGTGGACTGGGATCGGCTTGTTCCTCACCCGCTTGTTTAACACGTCACGGGTTTTTGTCGATTACATTGACTTGGGAACGCTGGTTTTCATCCTCATCCTGCTCGGCTTTGGTCTACGTCGCCTTGACCCGGTCCTGTCACTCTATGCCTGGTTGAATCTTGCCCTGTTCTTCATGCGTGGAACTCCACCCCACTTGTTGGATAGTTTCAGCCGTTACATGCTGGCGGTCTTCCCGGCATTTCTGATCATGGCTAAAATCCCAAGCCGTGCAGCGCGTGTGACCTTGTGGACGATATCTTTCCTTTTGCAAATCTTTTTGTTGATGGGCTTCCTGGACTGGCGATGGGTTGCATGATTTTTACGCGTCTACGTGTCTTGGATGGAATTCAATGCATCAACAAACACATCCGCCATCTTTTGGATGTTGATTTCTTCCGAAACGATTCGAAACGATTCTTTTCCCATCTCGCGCAAACGCGCCCTGTCAGACAGGGCGTTTTTCATTGCGGAGACCAACGCGCCATAATCCTCTGGCTGAATTTGCCAGCCGTTCCCATCGCGGACAAGGTCATCCTGTGTGCCGTCACCTTTCGCCACGATGACGGGCAGACCGTAGCTCATCGCTTCCTGTACGGCGAGTCCGCCTGTGCCTGGCAAAACAAAAAGATCAGCCTGTTCAAAGTAGGGTTTAAGTTCTGCGCCATGCTTCGCGCCGATAAACTCGGCAGAAGGATAAATTTCCTCTGCAAGCGATTCCAGCACGGCGCGCTCGGGACCATCACCGACGATGATGAGGCGTGGGTTTGATTCGATCTCGGCGCAAGCACGAAGCAGGGAGGCAACCCGTTTGCGGGTTTGGAGTCGTCCGACAAATAAGAGTGTCACACGGTCTACAGTCTGCGGTCTACGGTCAAGAATTTGCTCCGGTTTTGGCGAGACTGAGTTGTGCGCGACAAATATTTTTTCGCGCGGAAAACCAAGGGCGGCATATTCATCTGCGCCGCGCTGACTGTATGAAATGAGCGCGTCGAATTGATGGATGAAGTGAGCCCTCACCCCAACCCCTCTCCCAAAAGAGGGAGAGGGACTTCCCAGCCCCCAGCCGAGGACTTTTCTTCCGCGGGCGTGCATCCACTTAACGGCAGATGGCGTGGCTAGGTAGCGCGGATTCGCTTCCGCGATCAGCGCGTCGGGGTTTGTTTCTGCGAGCCAGTTTATGAAATTTTGTTGATAGCAAAAATAAAATGCGCCGCTGAATAAATGAATATTTTGCGCTTCAACATATTTTGCGATTTGGGTCTTGCCGCCCGCGATCATTTCAACAGCACGCGCCTGACCTGCGAACAGGCTCATGCTTTCGCAGGATTGGGCAAGCAGGTCAAAGAACGGGACGCGGTACGAGGGCAGGACGCGCTGTTGCAAGCCGAGTTTGTGGAGGAAAATTTTTGTCATGGAAGCGGTTCACACCTTGAATAAATCAAAGCAACATCATCCTGATATTGCTCACACCACTCGCTTGAATTTTTTACCGCTTCAACCAGCGCAGGCTGCGTGCGGGCGAGGAACAACAGGTTCACACCCTCGGCTTTGAGTTTGTCTTCCCAGCCGTCGCCAGCCGCCTGCACAAAAAGATAATCGTGCGCCTGCTCTGCCGTGTAAATGACCTGAATCCGCGTGTCCATTGAAACGGGGCGCGTCGGCACGGCATGAATGAGGTAACTACCGAAGACCACGTCGTTCCACATCGGGGCGGGAAGTTCAGGGCGCTCATTCAACCAGTCGGCGGCGGCAATGGGCGTTGTTTGCGTATCAAGCGCGGGCGGAGATTGGCGCCACCAACTCTCGCGCAGTCCAGGCAAAAGCATCAGCGGCATCAAAAGAAACAGAACGCCCAACCCAAAATTCAGGCTGGGGATGGTCGCGCCTTGCGCTTGATCAAATTTCTGCATCATAAATTCAGGCATGAGAAAAGCCGTCAGCACAGAGATGATGAATAAATCCCAGATCACGTAGCGGATGCCTGTCAGCGCGAACCAGGAAAACGCGAGGAACAGAATCCACTCGAAGGCAGAGAGGCGGCGGCGCGCAAACGCGGCAAGCGGCGCAAGCAGAATCAGCCATGCGAAAAAAATGTTCATCTGCCAACCCTGATTCAACGGCGGCAGCCATTCGGGGCTGAGGTCGCGGATGCCCGGCGCGGTGAACGTGCCGATAACCGATTGCCAAAGGGCAAATCCGCGCGGGTTGAGCAGGGTCACAGCCAGCGAAATCAGCGCAACCCAAAACAATTTTTTACGGTCGCCTGCGCCAAGAACAAAGGCAAACCCCACGAGGATAAAAAATAAAATGAAGGAGCCGTGCAAATTTGTCCAAGCCCAACTGAGCGGAATGAGAAGCCAGAGAAGTTTTTGTTCGCGCTTCTGCCACTTGAGCAAAATCCACAGCGCCGCCAGAAACAGCGGGTATGCAAAAAGCTGCGGACGCACACCCCAGTTGTTGCTTCCCGAAAGCCCCGCCAGCAAAGTGAGCAAAGCCGCCAACCGCGCGCCAACTCCGCCCTCGCGCATCACCAGCCAGAGCAGGGCATAGGTAAGCCCGATCAACACGGCAACCCCAAAAATAGTCAACGGAATTCCACCCGCTTTGTATACCAGCCAAAGAATCGCCGCCGACAACCACGATTGATACACAATCAGCTGTCCCGTCTGAATAGAGCTGTAGGTATCCACCACAGGCACGGCCCCGCTTTCCAAAACATCCCTGCCAAGCCTGAGATACCACCAGTAGTCATGCGGTTGCACAGGCAAAAGAACGGCGATGATTAACAAAGGAAATAACGCAATGCCCAGCCATAAAAAATCGTAGGAACGCAAAGTAATTTTCATTCTATTTTCATCCCATCCGTTTATCCGCTACCCAATGCTCCAACAAAACTTTGAGATACGACTCGACCATTTGATCGAGCCCGAAAGCAGATTCAGCCCGCCGCCGCGCCGCCGCCCGAAACTGGTCCTGCTTCGTCAGCACTTCCCCCGCTGAAAGCGCCAGCGCGGAAATATCGGGCGTTTCCAATTTCCACGGGTTGCCGCCGTACGGCACGATGCAACCCGCGTCCTCTGTCACCAACTCTTTGAGCGACCCACTGTCGAAGCCGATCACGGGCAACCCGCACGCCAATGACTCGATGACCGAATTCGGGCACGGCGGATTCACTTCCGCAGAATACATCATGTGACTTGACCGCGCCAGAATTGGAATTTTCTCGCGCGGAATGGTTCCCAAAAATTTGACAGGCACTTTGCTTTGCAAACTGCGCTGCGTGGCATCATCCACTTTGCCGGCCACCACCACTTCCATGGGAAAGTTTGCCGAAAGTTTTTCAGCCAGCGCAACGGCATGGAACAGACCCGAATTCAAACCGCCCGCCAAACTTCCTTCCAAAAGCAATAATCGAAAACGATCTGCGGGGCGATCATGTTCGCCATCGGGCGTGTAGGTTTGCAAATCCACACCGTTGATGATAACCGTTGCGGGTACTTTCGCCGCGCCGTACCAATCTTCCCACCACTTGCGGATGAATTGACTTTGATAAATGACATGGTCAGCAAATCGCCCGCGGATAAACGCCAGCATCGCGTTGCCATACTCGGCGCGGACAGAATATTTCAGCCCCGTCCACCTCACGCGCTGAACCCAGTTCACGCCGTCGAGGCGTTGCACAATTCGCTGTCCGCGTTGACCAGCCCTCCATAACGGAATCAGGTTGCGGGTACCAGCGATGACGAGCGCAGCGTCCGCATCCACAGAAAGGTCGTGCGTCACATCCACCCCGCGCGCGCGAAGTCCCTGCTCAAATTTCAAACGGAACGAAGCCATGCCGCCCGTCCCCTCCACCCGCGGAACAATACAAATTTTAGACATCCGTCCATTATATTCGTTCATGCGGTCATGTCACGCTGCAAGCGTGACCTACTTTTTTCATCCTTCATCCTTCCTCATTCATCCTTTCTTTATGGTATCCTTGCTTTAACTTTTTCAGGGAGCGTTCTTTTTATGTACATAGCCATTGAAGGGGTGATCGGCGTCGGCAAGACCACGCTTGCCCGCCTGTTGCAAAACACATTTGAAGCGGATGTGCTGCTGGAGATCTTCGAGGAGAATCCATTCCTCTCCGATTTTTACGCAGACCGCGCGCGTTATGCTTTTCAAACACAGATCTTCTTTTTGCTCAGCCGCTATCACCAGCAAAACAACAACGTGCCAAAGATTTTGGCGGCGAAAAAAAACCTGATCGCAGATTACACCTTCGCAAAAGACGCGCTCTTCGCCGGCATCAACCTGCACGGTGACGAACTGGATATGTATCACAAAGTGCATGAAGCGCTCGGCGAAAAAATTCCAAAACCCGATCTGCTTGTGTATCTGCAAGCCAGCACCGAAACACTCATGAACCGCATCGCCTTCCGCGACCGTCCGTATGAAAGACAAATGGAACGCGCCTACATTGACGAACTCAACCGCGCGTATGAAAATTTTTTCTCGAAGCCATTTGACCACACCCCTATTTTGAAGATCGACTCGAACGAACTCGACATCATCCACAACCCCGAACATCTCAAGCGGATTGAGAACCGCATCCGCGAGACGTTGGGACTGGTCCCGTTTCAACAGAGTTTTCCACTGGCTGACGGGTAACGAAAAAGGACACACTTATGCGCGTTACACGTGAATCACTGCTCCGCATTGCCAAAGAGACCGCCCAGGAACGAGCCTACAACGACCCTGATATTGTCGCCGCGTATCTGACAGGTTCATTGCTCAATGTTGAACCCATGCTCGGCGGCACAGCCGATATTGACATTGTCTTCGTCCACAAGACCAAGCCGAAGCAGTCGCGTGAATTCGTAAAACTCACCCCCGATTTCCACCTCGACATCAGCCGCCGCACAAAGGATGAATTCAAGTCACCCCGCGAACTACGCGGCGACCCGTGGCTCGGCTACGAAATGTACGACCCAATTCTGCTCTACGAACGCGAAAAATTTTTTGACTTCGTCCAAGCCAGTCTGCGCGCCGGTTTTGACTTTGAACAGCCGCCGCTCATGCTGCAACGCTGCAAAAAAATGCTCTCGCACGGGCGCGGCATCTGGATGGATTTGACTGAATTAGATGAAGAGTCCATCGGTCCGAAGGAAATCAAGAAGTACATGAAGTCACTTTTCCACGCCTTGAATGCCATTGCCGAATTAAGCGGCCCGCCCATTCAGGAGCGCAGGTTGTTGCTCGAATTTCCCGCGCGCGCCGCAGCCGCAGGAAAACCCGGCATGGCGGCAGGCGCCTTTGGATTAATCGGCGCAAACCATGCTGATGTTGATAAATTAAAACTCTGGTTCTCCGACTGGAAATCAGCCTTCAAACTTGCCAGCGAGAAACCAGATGTGGATTTTCGCATCCATCCCGCACGCATAAATTATTACGAAAAAGCCATCAAAGCCATGCTCGATGGAGATACTCCACTGGCCGCACTCTGGCCGCTTCTGCACACGTGGACATTATCGGCAGAGGTACTTGAAGGCGATCATTTCAACTTTTGGAAAAATGCTGTGGGTGAGCTTGGTTTGCTCGGCGCAGGCTTTACAGAACACGTGGAAGGACTCGATCATTTCCTTGATGACATCGAAATTACATTTGAAGAAATCGCCCGCGAGAACGGGTTGGACGCATCCACAGGGTTCTAGTTCAAACCAAACTTCCGAAGTCTTCGAGACTTCGGAAGTTTTTATACGTGAGAGAATAAAAGCCATGCAAAACTTTACCGATGTAAAACTTGAGATATTTGTCCCACAGGAATATGCACTGAAACTCCGCGATGAACTGGCGAAGATCGGCGTGGGGAAAATTGGGAACTACGATCATTGCGCGGCGCTCTCACCTGTGCGTGGATCCTTTCGTCCACTGGCGGGCGCAAATCCATTTGACGGGGAAATCGGAAAAATCAGCGAAGTTGCCGAATACAAACTCGAAATCAATTGCAAGCGGGAACTGGTCGCGGAAGCGCTTCAGCTCGTCAAGCAAAACCATCCCTACGAAGAATTTGTCGTCAATATTTTTCCGCTGGCAAATCATCTGTTTGGATGAAAGAAAATGTCCCTCGAAACAGCGACCAGCCCCACCCGTTGGAAGAGTCCGAGCAGGAAAATGTTCAGGCGTAGAAAAATGTGATTCAACGGGATTCGCTCCCAGCGTACACCAGAGTCCCGATTCACCCAAATAAATGTCATTGCGAGGGCGATGCTTTTCGCCCGAAGCAATCCCCAGCATAATGAGGAGATTGCTTCGTCGCGAAGAACACTCCTCACAATGACGGCATAAATCAAAGGAGACTAAACATGCCTACCCCACCCCTCAACCCCCATCTGCCGTTTGGCGAGAATAAGAATGCCGATTGGTATGGAAAGGATATTTTATCCGTCAAGCAATTTAGCCGCGATGATCTGCAATATATTTTCGGCGTGGCGCACGAGATGCGCGGAATGGTCGAGCGCATTGGGACGTTCGATCTGCTGAAAGGCAAGATTTTGGCGAACCTGTTTTATGAACCGTCCACGCGTACGTCGTCGTCATTTACGGCGGCGATGGAGCGGCTCGGCGGCAGCGTCATCCCGATCAGCGAGGTGAAATATTCGTCGGTGTCGAAGGGCGAGAGTTTGCCTGATACGATCCGCACGCTCGAATGTTACGCGGATGTGATCGTGCTGCGCCATCCCGAAACGGGGTCGGCGGCGATTGCGGCGAAGGCGGCGAAGAAGCCTGTCATCAACGCGGGCGACGGCGTAGGCGAACATCCGACTCAGGCGCTGCTGGATACGTTCACGATTGCGGAAGAGTTGGGGCGGCTCGACAACCTGACTGTGACCATGCTCGGCGATTTGAAATATGGTCGCACGGTTCATTCGCTGGCGCGTTTGCTCTCGCAGTTCAGCGGTATCAAGTTGAATTATGTCTCGCCCGATATTTTGAAGATGCCGAAGGAAGTGATGGCTGAAGTGGCAGAGAAAGGCGTGCCCCAGGCTGAGTTCTCATCCCTTGAGAAAGTCCTACCCGAAACAGATGTGCTCTACGTAACCCGTGTGCAAAAGGAACGCTTCGAAGACCCCGCCGATTATGAAAAGGTCAAAGGCGCATATGTAATCGACCCTGAGATCATGAAAGCCGCGAAGCAGGACATGATCGTGATGCATCCATTGCCGCGCGTGGGCGAGATTTCTCCTGAATTTGATGATGATCCGCGTGCCGCGTATTTCCGTCAGATGGAGTATGGGTTATATGTGAGAATGGCGGTGCTGGCGATGGTTCTCGGAAAAGCGTAAACGCGTTTTCAAGTTTGCAGGTTTACAAGTTTACAAGTTGGCATGTTTGCAGGTTGGAAGGTGTATTTTTTCACCCTCCAACCTGCAAACTTTTAAACCTTTAAACCTTCCAACCATTTCGTTGGTAGAATGACCCCATGTCCTCAATATCTATTCCTGCTGAATTTACTTTACATCGCAAATATTCCTACGACCGCACAACCGCCCTCAAGTGGATCGTGTCACACGTCCGCCCGTACGGCTGGATCGTGGTGATGCTGGTCGTCGGGGCGATTGGCAACGCGGCGCTCGCGGCGTATGTGCCTGTGCTGACGGGTGACGCGTTCAACGCGATGACCAAAGCCAAGCCAGATACATCCGTGCTGCTGCCACTGGCGCTGACCATCGGCATTTCGCAGATCATCCGCGGCGTGCTGCAACTGGGACGCAACTTCGGCGCGGAACTGCTGGCACAGCGCATGGAGCGCGATATCCGCGACGAGTTGTATCTTTCGCTGCTCGGCAAAAGCATGACCTTCCACAGCCTGCAACCCGTCGGCGATACGATGGCGCGCGCCACCAACGACGTGCGCGAGGTGAACTATATGTTTAGCCCTGGCGTGAACCTCGTGGTGGGATCGTTCATGTTCCTGATGATGCCGTTCTTCGCCGCGCCGCAATATCATTATTCGTTGTTGCTGACGCCCGCCATTTTTACTATCATTTATTTTATTGCGCTGGCGCGTTACCTGAAAAATCTCGCGCCCATCACCGATGAAGTCCGCGCGACGTTTGGCACGATGAA
The DNA here is from genome assembly GCA_945877125.1 of Candidatus Brevifilum fermentans. GTDB lineage: Bacteria > Chloroflexota > Anaerolineae > Anaerolineales > Villigracilaceae > Villigracilis. The sequence goes on from CAMCQT010000011.1 coordinate 59,038, forward strand.
TACGCATCTCTCCGAGTCGTTGGACGGTGTGGAGATCATGAAAGGCGCGGCGCAGGAAGGCGCGGAAGTGGATCGCTTCGTCTCGAATGCGCGCCGCGTGCGGGATGCGTTCGTGATGCAGGGCGATCTCGAAGGACGCTACATTGCCATGCTCTTGCTTGGCGCTGCCTACGCGGGCGGACTTGTCCACGCGCTGTTACTCTTCCGCGCGGGGACGATCAACCTCGGCGCAGTCATCGCGTACTTCGGTTTGTTGCGATTGCTCGAATTCCCCACTTTCACATCCACCTGGGCGTACTCACAAATCTCTTCGGGACTTTCGTCCGCGCGCCGTATTTTGGAACTGATGAATACCGAGACTCGGCTCGATCAAAACGCCGCAGGCTCAACCCAGGACATGCGCGGCGAAATTGAGTTTCGCGGAGTGTCATTCAAATACCCTCACCCTAGCCCTCTCCCGCAGGGAGAGGGGACAACTCCCTTCTCCAACGGGAGAAGGGCTGGGGATGAGGGCGATTTTGTCGTTCAAGAAGTTTCCTTCAAAGTCAAGCAGGGACAAACCGTCGCCATCGTCGGGCAGACGGGCGCGGGCAAGACCTCGCTCGTGAAGTTGATCAACCGCACCTATGATGTGACTTCGGGTCAGGTGTTCGTGGATGGGATTGATGTCCGCGAGTGGAATCTGGCTTCGCTGCGTTCGCAAATTTCCATCATTGAGCAGGATATATTTTTGTTCTCGCGCTCGCTCAGTGACAACATCGCATTCGGCAAACCAGGCGCGACCAGAGATGAAGTGATTGCCGCATCCATCGCGGCACAGGCGCATGATTTCATTCTTGGCTTCGATCAGGGCTACGACACCATCGTCGGTGAACGCGGCGTGACACTCTCAGGCGGACAACGCCAACGCATCGCACTCGCCCGCGCCTTCCTCACCGATCCGCGTGTGCTGGTGCTGGACGATTCCACCTCCGCGATCGACTCCGCCACCGAGGACAAAATCCAACGCGCCATCTCCAACGCCGCCCGCGGACGCACGACCTTCATCATCACCCACCGCCTGTCACAGATCCGCTGGGCTGATTTGATCATCGTCTTCCGCAAGGGCAAAATCGCCGCCATCGGCACGCATGATGAATTGATGAAAACCTCCGAAGCGTATTCGAGAATTTTTAGAGAGTAACTTGATGTCGTTGCGAGGGCGCTCTTGTTCTTCGCCCGAAGCAATCTCCCCCTTCGATATGGGGATTGCTTCGTCGGGAAGTGCGCCCTCCTCGCAATGACATAACGAGGATTTATGGGCTTCTTTGCTGGACTAAACGACGAAAAATATGACCGTCAATACACCGACCGTGACCTTTCACGGCGAATATCTGACTTTTTCAGAACGCAGGTGAAACAACTTGTGTTCGTTTCCATTATTGTGATCGTCCTCGCGTTCATTGGCGCGGCATTGCCTGTGGTGGTCAGCCGCATGGTGGATTTGCTCAGTGACCAGCCGACATTGCCAGCCATCGCGGCGGTTGGCGCAATCCTGATGGGGGTTGGAATCGGTTTGTGGGGACTGAACTGGCTAAGGCGGAGTCTGATCGTGCGCGCGGTGGGCGATATCGTCCTCGATCTGCGCACGCGCGCATTCCGCGCCGCCGCCGAGCATGACCTGTCGTTCTATGACCAATTCTCGTCGGGGCGTATCGTCTCGCGCATCACATCCGACACCAACGACTTCGGGCAATTGATCGTCATCATCGCCGACGTGGTTTCACAAATGGCGCAAGCCTTCATTTTGGGCATCGTGCTGGTCCGCACCGACTGGCGGCTGTCGTTGCTTTTGGTGGCGTTCATGCCAGTTATCTTTGGCGTGGCGGCGGGCTTTCGCGCGCTGGCTCGCCTCGTGACCAAACGCGGCATGAAAGCCACAGCGGACGTCAACGCCGCCATCAAGGAAACCATCAGCGGTATTTCGATCGCGAAAAATTTTCGGCAGGAAGCCAGCATCTTCGCCTCGTTCGACGAATCAAACCAGCAGTCGTATCAGGTCAACATTCGGCGCGGATTTGTGCTCTCGCTGGTCTTCCCCACGCTCAACGCGCTCTCGGGCATTTTCGTCGGCATCCTCATTTACGCGGGCGGCATGAGCGCCGAGCAGGGACTGGTCAGCATCGGCGCGTGGTATCTGTTCATCATGAGCCTCGACCAGTTCTTTTTCCCGATCCTCAACCTCACTTCGTTTTGGGCGCAGATTCAGGGCGGGCTCTCAGCCGCCGAGCGCGTCTTCGCCTTGATCGACGCCGACCCGAATGTGATCCAAACCGAAAAGCTGGATGTGCCGCGACTGCGGGGCGAGATCCAATTCGAGCATTTCAATTTCCATTATTCGGATAAAGAGCCGATCCTGCGCGACTTTGAGCTGGTCATACGACCTGGGGAGACTCTAGCCCTGGTGGGTCACACAGGCGCGGGCAAGTCTTCGATAGCCAAGTTGATCGCGCGCTTTTACGAATTTCAAGGCGGACGGCTGATGATCGACGGGCGCGACATCCGCACGTTTGACCTGGTTCAATACCGCCGCCAACTGGGAATTGTTTCGCAAGTGCCGTTCCTTTTCTCAGGGACGATTGCGGACAACATCCGCTATGCCATGCCTGGCGTGCCCGAAGAGGAAATGCTCAAACTCGCCAAGAAGATCGGCGACGGCGAATGGCTTGAGACCCTGCCCGACGGCTTGCACACCAGCGTCGGCGAACGCGGCAATCGCCTCTCGATGGGACAACGTCAACTGGTGGCGTTGATGCGCGTGCTGGTGCAGAACCCCGCCATCTTCATTTTGGACGAAGCCACCGCCAGCATTGACCCGTTCACCGAGTGGCAAATTCAGCAGGCGTTGAACCTGATCCTCAAAAACACCACCAGCATTTTGATCGCCCACCGCCTGTCCACCGTAAAAGCCGCGGATAGAATCGTCGTCATGCAAAAAGGCGCGATCATCGAGCAGGGAAACCACGACGGGCTGTTGAGTCAAAATGGTCACTATGCCGAGTTGTACAATACGTATTTCAGGCATCAGAGTCTGTCTTATGTGGAGGAGGGGAGGAAAAGGATGAATGAGGAGTCGTTGAATAATAGACTTCCAAAGTCTTAAAGACTTCGGAAGTCTGAGAGACTGAAACCTTGGAACACAGAGAGACCACATGCCCCGCAGAGCCATACCCTTTTTGTCTGACCAGTATTATCACTTTTACAATCGCGGCAACAACCGTCAAGCCGTATTCTTTGAACGCGAGAACTATCTATATTTTCTACGTGGGATCAAGAAATACGTGCGCGGACATGTCGAAGTTATTGCTTATTGTTTAATGCCCACGCATTATCATATTTTGGTGCGTATCAAGCAGTTTCTCGCGCATCAGACTTCCAATATACAGACTTCCGAAGTTTTTAAAACTTCGGAAGTCTCTGGCAAAGAAGTCTCCTCCCAAGGAGTCCCAGAAAGCAAAGCCGTCTCCCTTGCCATGCAGAAATTTGGCATATCCTACACCAAAGCCATCAACAAACGCTTTAGCCGCGTGGGGGCATTATTTCAAGGGCAATTTCAAGGCAAGCCCATCAAACAGTACAATCATTTGTTGAATCTGTGTGTTTATATTCACGCAAATCCCGTCAAAGACGGTCTGGTCGCTTTGCCAGAAGACTGGGAGTTCTCCAACTATCTCGAATGGATGAATTTACGGGAGGGAACCCTGGTCAACCGTGAATTTATCGAGGACAATTTTGGAACGTCAGAGGAATACAAAACGCTGGTTATGGAATATGTCAAAACAAGAAGCCTGCCCGATGATGTCAGAAAATACTTGCAGGAGTTGGAAGATTGAAGAATAACTTGTCTTATACTTTAGTTTTCGCTAACAAAAAGAGGTAATAGGGTTGTTGGGGCGATATTTTTGATTCGCGCCAGGTGACCTACGGGTAAATGGGAAGTAGCCGAGTTCTTTTTTCGAAGTCGTCCTGAAAGATTGGCAAGTGTGGGAAATGCCTGTC